>JAMFRX010000668.1 GCA_026224995.1 Puia dinghuensis | reverse complement strand
GGATCATAGAGCAGCGACGTCAGCGCCATGCTTTTGGGCACGTCCTTTTTAGTTCCTCTGCCAAAGGCTCGCCTGCCGAATTCCTCTCTTATGCTTGGATGATCCGGCAGATTCAAAAAGCCGCCATCTACGGCCAACAAGCGGTGATTCTTGTAACCCAGAAAGGCTGCATTCTGATAGAAGTTCCCCACTATTACGTCATTCAATTCCAGGAAAGCTTCCGGTGACAGGTACTTCCTTGCCTGGGTAAAGGCGCTCTTGGTTACCCGACGGATATTAAAAGCAGCGTCTTCCGTCTCCTTAAAGAAGCTGTCCAACTCCCGCTGCAGGCCGCTCTTTCCCATCTTCATTATGCTGATTATCAAATAATTGAACGGCAATAACCGGTTCCTGGTGAAAGCCCCTTCCCGGCCGTTCTTGTGACGGCCTTTAAATTCTTCATCTGCATTGATATGGTAGTTGAGTTGTTTCGTTAGTTGAATTCGATAATCCCCGACGATTTTTTTGATTAGGGATAGCCCCTTTTACTAGAGCTTCATTTTCAGCTACGTTCGACCCGTTAAATCACCCATTCTTGCGCTAACTTAATGACATGGGTGTTTTCACGGTATTTAAAATTGGTAATGACAATTACCTTTAATAGTATGAGCGATACACCCAGCCTCATCGCGACTCCCAGACGCGCAGCCCATTGGCTTACGTGGCTTTCCAGTCTGCTGAAGTCTATCTGGACTTTTTTTCCAGCGCTGTTATTCATATGCCTGGTGATCACCTGCTTTTGGATCATGGACCAGGGGAAAGATATCCTGGTGGCCTATATGGAGAAGGGAGATCGTCTTTACCTCGGTGGCGCCACGCGCACTGTATTTTTTATCGCCATCGCCTTTTGGGTATATGTCTCCTGGTACTCCAGCAGGATCATTGCCTATATAAAGGAAAGACAGCAACAGGATCTGTTGAAGAAGGCCAGCGGAAAAAGTCAGGTGGAAGCAGAGGCGGCTTATCATACGGACAACGACTTCTTCGAGATCAATCAATATTTCCTGGATAATTTCCCGCGGATCGGCGGCAACGCCTGCCTGGTGGCGCTGGAACTGGCTATACTGCAGTCTCCTGCGCTGCATGCGGGCATCGATACGGTTCTTGCGGGAATCCTGTTTTTCGTCCTTTTAGTTCTGCTGTTTTTTATAGACAGGATCATCAGAGAGAAATGGTCTGCCGCCAGCGGATTCGTAGCGATATTTCGGGTCGTCCTGATCGTTTTCCTGCTGTTATTGATCGGTGCGGCCTTTCCTGTCGCTAACCTTACGGTGAATGCCTGTTTCGCGCTGGGGGTACTTATCGTGCTGCATGTGTTGTTCCTGTTGTATATCAATCTGCGCCGGCGGTCAATAGATGCAAAGAAGGATCGGGTCAGAGGTTTGGTGAAGCTGGAAGATCCGACTGAGCGTAGCATGCTGATGCGGATCATGGATTATTTTTGCATCCCCAGGGTCGAAGCGGGGTATGTCAAATGTTTTTTTTGGCTGGTGGTGACCGGCATCCTCATCGACTGGATGGCTATTTTGAATCTTTCTTTTGCCAGAGGAATTACGCCCTTTCCCATGGTCATTCTCGGGTTTAGTATGCTGCTGGCCCTGGGAAATGCGATCACGGCTTTTTCAGTGCGGTACCGGATCAATTTTCATTTTATTATTTTTATACTCGCATTGTTCATCAGCCGGAAGGAGAATCATTTTGTCAAGACGATACCCTTGCAGGGCGTTGGTTCGGGTATGTGAGGCGGCCCGATCTGAAAATGTACCTGACGGCGTGGTTGAATGACCGGGTGCCGGTTAAAGATTCGGCCGGGGGAGAATATGACGTCTACTTTGTGTTGTCCAATGGGGGAGCCTCGAGGTCAGGTTTCTGGACGGCCTCCGTGCTGAGTGCATTGGAAGACTGTTCGCTGACAAGAAGCGACAGCAACCGGTTTTCGCGTCATCTTTTTTGTCTGTCAGGTACTTCCGGGGGCGGAGCAGGCGTAGCCGCCTTTTTTTCCATGCTGAAGGAACCGGCGGTGGCAGGCAAGTCCTACAAAGTCAGTGCAGCCAATTACCTGTCCCAGGACTATTTTACCTACACGTTGGCGAGGATGCTGGGTCCGGATTATTTTCATTATATCTTTCCTTTCGGCAAACAGTCCGACAGGGGCAGGGCGCTTGAACATGGACTGGAGGCTTCTTCGCTGGATTCAAACGACACCTGCTACCGGGTGCCCTTCGCGGATCCGCTGTCCGGATTCAAGGCGATAGACGGCGACAAACCCGTGCTGCCGATCTTATTCGTCAATACTACCAGGATGCAGGACGGCAACCCGGGTGTGGTCAGCAATCTGAGGCTGGATTCGACATTCAATGGCCGGGTGGATGTGTTGTCGCTACTCGATACAAATCTGGATATCAGCATGGCGTCGGGCGCCGTTTTGGGCGGTCGATTCCCTTATCTTAGTCCCGGCGGCAGAATCGACAGCATGTATTTCGTGGACGGCGGCTATTTCGATAATTCCGGAGCGGGTGTCGTGCAGGAGGTGATGCAGGGTATGCTTGACATCGCTCAAAAGGATAAGGCACAGGGAGGATATCTATGGAAACAGTTTCGGCGGCTCCATTTTCGGGTGTTGCATATTATCAACAGCCCTGTTGAAGGGGGTCAACCTATTTTCACTCCTGTCGCGCCGATCAGGAACGACCTCTTCTCACCCATCTACGCAATCCTTGGGGCTTATGATATGCAGACCACTGTGAATGACAGCCGGTTGAAGAATTTTATCGGGGATGTCAACAGCTTTTCCGGGCTCAAAGCGGATTACAAGGTCATCTCCCTGTATAAGAGTGACAGTGAATATGTGCATGGCGAAGCACGGGAGGCTTCTTACCCGATGAACTGGTTTATGTCCGATACGACTTTTAAAAGGATCCGGAACAGGTTGGACAGCGAGCCGGTGTTGAAGGAGATGATCAGCAGCTGTGTAAATCAATAATGGATGTAAGGGAATAAAACTGCTTATGGAAAAATCGTCTATTGATACTACACTTTTTATCGGGAACGATATTAACAACCTGGTGCCGGGTAATAGTTGGAGTAACTTGCTGGAAGAGTTGAAGGCGTTTTGCTGTGTGGATGGAAAAGTGATCGATAATGGCAATAAGCCATTCCCATTGTTGTACGAGGAGATCTTTCTCCGGTCGCTTCGTACCCGGCATCAGCCTGAGATAAATGTTAAGGAGTTTATCAGCCGGAAGTTTCTGGAGTTGAAATCAGGGGCTATTCACGAGCGGATCATGCAAATGAAAGTGGCAAATATCATCACTACCAACTATGATTTTTTGTTGGAGGGCAGGATTCCGAAGGCGAATAAGGGCGTCATTACCGAGCGGTTATACAGTGTATTCCGGCATTCCATCGTCAAAGGCAAAAAGGTCTGGCATGTCCACGGGGACTGCCGCTCACCTGCCAGCATCAATCTGGGATTTGAGCATTATGGCGGTCAATTGCAGCAGATACGCAACTATGTAGCTACCGGAACTAATTACGAGACGCAAAAACTCGATCAGCTGCCTTTTATCACCCGTTGGGCAAAAGGTGAGATCTATGGACATTCATGGACGGAGCTTTTTTTTACCGACAATATCTACATCTTCGGATTTTCCATGGATTTCGTGGAGACGGATATCTGGTGGCTGCTTACCTTCCGGGCACGGCAGCTCTTAGCCCTGAAAAAGCCTATCCGGAATAAAATCTACTATTTTGTGCCTACCGAGTGGGCAGGCAGGTCCAAAGAGAAACTGGACCTGCTGGAAGTCAATGGCGTCGAGGTGGTCAGCGAATATCCGGGGAAGGACAAGGCTGCCTACTATGAATTGGTCATTGCTCATATCGAAAAGGAGTTATGAGCGGTATAGGTCTTTTGAGAAGTAGTCGGTCAGGATCTTTACCTGGGGCTCGAAGTATTTTAGGCCCCTCGTGTACCAGGGCCTGTTCCGGTTCTGCGGCCGGAGGAACGCTGCGAGCCGATCTGAATAGTCGTGGAGGAAGGGATGGATGTATTGGCGGGCCAGGCCAATGTATTGGTTAGGCGTTTTTTCAATATCCAGAAATGCCATCATTTGGAGGAAGGCCAATTCGAGCTGCTCTTTGAAGAATTTGTGTCTCTTATCCCTGGCGTCCCTTTTAATGTTGTCTGTCACTAGCGGAAGGCTATCAGTGATAAATTTCATCTTATCCATGATCTGCAGGTATTTTTCCCGTCTGGCTTTGACAAGATCAACCCTTCTCAATACATATACATCGATAGAATATTCAGCCTTTTCTTTCGCCAAACCTTTTTGTTCCAGGGGTAGTACCGACCCATCCGGCGTGAACCTCAGGAGGGTGCCGGGATCATCCCTGCAAGGGTCGATCAGCAGGCGGTGTGGCTCTTCATCTTCCCAGTGGGCGGCATGGTGATTGCGCCGGAATTTTTCATCTTCCAGTGCGAAGTGGGTCATTTTGCCGCCTACCTTTTTTATTGTGCTGCCCGGGTTTTCGGGGTCCAGTACTTCGAAAGTGGTCTTCTGATTGCAATTCGGACAGGAAAGGTAGAGATTGGACCAATCGGCAGACAGCCAATAGTAACCGGGCCCAGCAATTGTCCCATCCCGCCGGGTATACTGGCTTTTTGGCCGGAAGTGTTCGATATCTCCTCTGTCGCCTTCTCTTACATAACATTCGCAATAGGCGCAGCGGCCGTTGAACAGTTTTATGAGACTTTCTTTATACTTGTCCTTATAACTCGAATAGAACTTGAATGGAAACTCTTTCACCGGTGGCGGAACCTGCGAATAGTAAGCCTCTGTAAGCTGCCGTTCTTTTAGCGCGGGGCCGTCTGCTGCGGTGAAAATGACCGGCGCCAGCCCTCTTTTTACGTGGATCATAATTTATTTCTTATAAAGGGAATTCCAAAGACCCAGGACTTTTTCTTTAGTAGAATCGAAAAGCTCCTTGCGGTCTATTTTCTCAATATTCTGTGAATAGCCGGTCAGCGATTTGTCGATGATATTGTACATTAATTCTTCCCGCAAGGTTTCCCCCAGATGGTTTTTGTCTTTTAGTTCCGACTGAAGTTCGATCAGCAATTTTTCTTCAGCCGGCGTTCGATTTAGTTTGGCCAAGAGCGTATTGTAAGTGTTGATGCGAATTTCCAGTTCGGGATCGAGGGTAGAGCTCAATCCGAAGAACTCCGATGTAAGAATCTGTTCGGCCCGTAAACCGGCAGGATCGGGCAAGTTGACGATGCTTTGAACAGTGCCCTGTTCGTCCCGCCTGAGCAGGAGGACTTCACCGTTCTCTATGCCCTTTAGGGACAGGGGATCGTGAGAGGTGACGATGAACTGGAGCTTCGGAAAGGCTTTGCGAAATGCCCTCACTATCTTCATCTGCCATCTGGGGTGTAAATGACTGGTCAGCTCGTCGATGAGTACGATGCCTTCCATGACCTCATAGGCCAGTTTATTGGTTGATTTTTTTGTGGTTTCTTTTTCAGACAGGGTTTTCATGATGTCCAGTGACAGAGCGATAATAGCCCGGTACCCTTCGCTGAGCTGGTCCAGTGTTTCGTGGTTCCTGGAGAAATAAATAGTGCCATTCTCCCGGATGAACCACGTATCCACAGATGGCAGATCCAGCACATCCTTCAATGCTTTGGCTACCTGGTCGAACGAATCATTGTCAATAGACAGCAGCCATTTCGTGGCATCCAGCAACGAAACACTGTAATCGAACAGATTCCACACTTTTACCGCATCCGTCGCCGGCTCGGGTTGCAGGCTTGTCCCCGCCTTTGGTAGTACGCGGGTTGAGCCATAGCCGAGTACGTTGATTTGTCCGGTCTGGAAATCACAATGCATTTCCTTGTCGGTATAGGACAGGGTGAAGGGATCTTTTGCGCCTACAAACCATATTTTTACATGCCCCTCCTTCTCGCCATGCCGTAATATATCATGTGGACGGATCTTCACCGATTGGATGTAGGGCTCGCCGCATAGTACCAGAGAGATGGCCTGCAGGATACTACTCTTGCCTACCCCGTTCTCACCCAGCAGAAGTTTCCAGGGTTCCCGGGATGAGGGAATGTTGATGCTACTGGAAAAAGGCGAAGGGGGGGGAGGGACGGCAAAAACGAAGGAAAGAAAGGGGATAGACTTGAAATTACGGATTTCAACTTTTTCCGGGTAGAGTCTCAGCATCCCTGTTTTTTGGAGCAGTTTGGTGATCAGCGGAACGCTGTAATCGATGGAGGCGTTCAAGATCGTCTGCGCCAGGCTGCTTTTTGCGTTCTGTCCCGGAGCGGACAGTAAAGCTTTGGGCGAAGCAGGTTTTGGCTGGCTCTTTTTACGTTTTAGAGGGGACTTGGGTAGTTGTTTTGCTATGGTCTTTCCGAGGTAGGGTATGGCCGGTTTGCAGATCACTGACACTTTATAGGTTAGATCTTTTTCATTCACCTTTTTGAAAAGGCTATTAAAATACAGGATGATCTTTAGTACTTCCTTCATTGTCTGTCCCGGCAACTGATGGGTGAACTTCGTTTTGAAATCATTCAAATTACGATAGGTCGGGTGATCATGCAGCCAGTTGAGCGCCAGTTGCCGCCAAACCATAACGTGAGGTCTGGCCGGGTGATCAGCTAAAACATCGTAGATGCTGCGAAGGGAGGCCATAAACTGCTCCGCCCTGTCCGTAGTCTTCCATTTGATGGTTTTTATTGGGCCAGGCATTGCTTTTTCCAGTGTGTCCAGGTGCCGGACTGCTGCCTGGATCACGTGCCACCTTTCCTTTACGAGGTCGCTTCGGTTCAACTTCAATATTTCTATGGTGACCCCTCCTCTTTCCGTCAGCGGCAGCAGAAAGCCATTTTGCGGGTTCACAGAAAGATGCTGTTCGGGATAATCATTACAGGGGTCGATGAGTAATGACTTTTCCAATTGCAGTACTTTGGAATAAGTG
>JAMFRX010000667.1 GCA_026224995.1 Puia dinghuensis | reverse complement strand
GTCACATTCTTGCCTAACGGCTTCCCCTGCAAAATGCTGTCTTTGCAATACCGCACCGTGCTCGTAGCCGAAACGCCATCCATCACCGGCTGATGCTTCGAATCCGTCCCGTTCAGCATCGCCACCAGGTCCTTTATCTCGAAAATAGAATCCTTCGAGGCCGGGTTCACGATCACCGCAATGGCGTCATAAGCCAGGACATCGAAGCTCGGCCGCACATGGAAGCTATCGTTATAGAAATTACCCTCCTCCGGGGTCAGACCGCGGGTCACAAGGATCATCCGCGTCGAATCCGTACTCAGGTCCCGCAGGCATTTCGCCTCCGGCTCGTAATCAGCAATGATGTGCGCGTCGGGGAAAGACGATTCGAACACCTTTATCTGGCTGTCGATCACGGGCTTGAAAGATTCATCCACACTTATATGGATCGTCCCGAAAGTGGGCGTCTCCTGTGGTCCCTTTGTCCCGCCGCCGCAACCAGTCAACAGCAGACAAACTACTACTCCTGTCAGAAAGCCTTTGCCAATCATTAATTAAAGTAATTTTTTCTTGATCCGCGATAGATCCGAAAACCGCCATACAGCAAGCAAAGCCCAGCGAAAATGTAGCGGAACGTGTCGTCTATCGATAGCTGCAGCTTCAACTTAGGAGCCAGCAGGACCACGATCCCAATTCCCAGGATGATCACCCCCATGCCGTAATCCAATATGGCCCGGCGCAAGGAATAATTCTTTTTCCACCTGTCCGGTCTTTCCGGAGCCTCATTTTCCATTTTATACCTTACTTTATGTGATGTTGGTCGGGCAATTTAGGGAATTAACCTTAAAAACTGCTCGGTTACCGCTCGTAATGTATTTATTAATTTCTGTTTAATAAGTAAGATGCCAGACCACCCCACTTTCCATAATTGTCCGTCATCCGCCCACCCCTACCTTTCCTATTCCTTTCTTATCTTTGCACCCAATGAAGATTCTCATGGTTTGTTTAGGCAACATCTGCCGCAGCCCCCTTGCCGAAGGCATCCTCCACGACAAAGCCCGCGCCGCAGGCCTGGACTGGGAAATAGACAGCGCCGGAACCAACGGCTACCACAACGGCGAAGCCCCCCACCACCTTTCCCAAAAAGTCGCCAGAGGCAACGGTCTGGACATCAGTCATCAACGCTCAAGGAAATTCACCGCCGCCGACTTTCAAAAATTCGACAGGATCTACGCCATGGACGCCAACGTCGTCGAAGACTTGCGCAGCATCGCCGGCCGCCAGTTCGATAGCTCCAAGGTCGACTTCCTACTCAACGAAGTCCACCCCGGCGAGGACCGGGAGGTCCCAGACCCCTGGTACGGCCCCGAACCGGGCTACCACGAAGTCTATCGCCTGATAGAAGAAGCCGCCGACAAGATCATCGCCAAATACGCCCAGCCCCATGAGCAAAAATAAACCCTCCCTGCCCCAGGGCACCCGCGACTTCGACCCCGCCACCGTCCGCAAACGGCGTCATATCTTCGACACCATCCGCACCGTCTTCGAGCTCTACGGCTACCAGCCCCTGGAGACCCCCGCCATGGAACAGCTGGACACCCTCATGGGCAAATACGGCGAAGAAGGCGACAAGCTGATCTTCAAGATCCTCAACAACGGCCTCGGCGACCCTAAGAACCTCGAAAAAGCCACGTTCGCCTTCCAGAACGTACTCGCTGGCAAAAACGACCCCAACCTCACCGAACGCGCCCTTCGCTATGACCTCACCATACCCTTCGCCCGCTACGTGGCGATGAACCACGGCACCCTCACCTTCCCCTTCCGCCGCTACCAGATGCAGCCGGTATGGCGAGCCGACCGGCCTCAAAAAGGCCGCTACCGCGAGTTCTACCAATGCGACGCCGATGTGGTCGGCTCCTATTCCCTCATCAACGAAGTAGAGCTCGCCGCCATCTACGCCACCGCCTTCAAAAAGCTCGGCATCCCCGTAGACATCCGCGTCAATAACCGTAAGATCCTCGCCGCCCTCGCCGAAGTCTGCGGCGGCGCCGATAAAATGACAGATATAACCGTCGCGATCGATAAACTGGACAAAATAGGTCTGGATAAGGTAAAGACCGAGCTCGGCGAACGCGGCCTCACCGACGCCCAGGTCTCCACCATCGAAAGCTACCTCGCCATCGACGGTACTAACGACGAGAAACTAGCCCTTGTAGGCGCCCTCTTTGCCGGCAACCCCACCGGAACCAAAGGCGTCGAAGAGCTCAACCACATACTAAACTACCCCTCCACGCCCCCTCTCACCGTCGACCTCACCCTCGCCCGCGGCCTGAACTACTATACCGGCACCATTTTCGAAGTAAAAGCCCTCGACGTCCAGATGGGCAGCATCGGCGGCGGCGGCCGCTACGACGACCTCACCGGCACCTTCGGCGTTCCCAACATCCCCGGCGTCGGCATCTCTTTCGGCGTAGACCGCATTTACGATGTGATGCAGGAGCTCCAACTCTTCCCCACCAACGTCCACACCGGAACGACCATCCTCTTCTTCAACCTCGGCGAAGCCGAATCCCGCGCCGCCTTCGGCCTCCTCCAACAGCTCCGTGACCGCGGTATCCCTGCCGAGCTGTATCACGAACAAGCCAAATTCGACAAACAGTTCAAATACGCGGAGAAGAAAGAGATCCCCTATATCGTCATCCTCGGCGGCACCGAGCTCGCAGCCCGCCAATGCCAGCTCAAAGACCTGCGCACCGGCCAGCAGTCTACCCTGGATTTCGACCAGCTCCTTACCGCCGATTTTATCTAGCTCCTTGCTTGCACAAGCCGCCCGAATGCCCTACCTTTCGCCACATGAAAAACACTGTACGACTGCTCCAAAGCCTTTTCCTGGTTGCCATCGCCACCGCCACGTATGGCCAAACGACCGACAACTCCCTGCTCAGCCATATCCCGACCGACGCAGACCAGGTCTATCATATTAATGTAGGCGCGCTAAGCTCCAAGGTCAACTGGCCCTCTCTGCTTACCCTGTTCAAAGACAAGGGGCCCGGCAAAGACCCGAAGATGGCTAAGTTCATGGGCATCTTCACCGCCGGCATCGACCTCCAAAAAGACATCATTGTCAGTAAATCGAATTCACTCGAAGCAGATAGCCTTCAATACACTACCATCCTGCTCCATCTCACCGACTCGGCAAAATTCATCGCCTGGGTACGCAGCAGCGAAGCACATTTTCATCTCCTCCACCTCCCGGGTAAAGAACGCGTAGGCGTCGCCCCCACGGAGGGCGTCTCCTGGAACGACCACCTGGCCGTCTTCACCATCCCGCCGAAATCAAAAACAAAAACGCCTTCCGCCACCCCCGGCAAAACAGAAGCCGCCGTGGCCAGATCGGAAGCCGCCACCGGCCGCAGAAGCGCCGCCGCCCTCCGCGGATACCCGACCTCCTTCTTCGCCACCGACGCGCAATTCAAAGCCGGCCTCGCCGACGACGCCGACCTCGCCGTCTGGAACAAGCTCGGCTCAGGCTACGCCATGATCAAAAAAATACTCGAAAAGACCCCCGCCGGCGGCCAGCTAAACGGGCTGAACGCCATGATGCAAAATTCCCCGCATTCGCAGACCCTCATGACCCTCCGCTTCGAACAGGGAAAGCTGGTCTTCGAAAGCCGGAAAATGCTTTCCCCGGCCGAAAATGCTAAGCTGGTACTCTTCAAAAGCACACCCTTCAGCAACGACCTTACCGCACAGCTGCCTTCCGGCAAGCTTCTCGGGATGGCCGCCATCCATTTCAACATGGCCGGCCTCCGGGATAGCCTGCAAAAAAACGCGGACAAGCTCGCGCCGATGTTAAAGGGGAAGGATCTAAAGCCACAGGATATCTTCGATGCCATCAAGGGCGAATTCCTCCTGCTGGCCTACGCTCGCGACAGCGCCATGCCCGGCGGGCCCGGCGGCGCCAAAATGCCGCTCATCTATGGCGTCCTTTCCATAGGCGATCAAACCGCCTTCCAAAAGGTGGCTACCGCATTGAAGCTGAACGACGCCAACGCTCCCGGCATCGACTCGACCACCGCCGCCGATACGGCGCATAAGATGCACCTCTTCTATAGCGTACAGAACAAGATCGCCGTCATCGGCTTCAGCTCCCAACAAGTCAAAAATTATTTCCTGCATCCGGGCTCCGGCTCCGCCAGCCGCCTGCTATCGGACCGCGCACGCGCCACCCCTTTCTCCTTTGGCATCGACGTGCAAACAGGAGCCGACTACCTCTCACAGATCATGATGAAAGGCGATACCCTCTCCGCCAAGGATCAGCAGGTGATCGCCATCATTCGCCGGTTCGACACCATCAGCCTGGCCGCGGGCAATATCAACGATGGCCAAATAGAATCATATTTCGAAATTAAAATGACGGACGCCAATACGAATGCCCTTACGACGATCATAAATATCGCCGCCGGCAAATAAATACCCGGATAGCCGTATATTTACGGTTACAAGCGATCCAACATGAAAACGGTGTTCTACCTCAGCCTCACCCTGGCTGCCTGTCGCTTGTATGCTCAAGATAATCCCGCATGGCGCCACCTTCCGCCCAATGCAGTCGCCATCTATCATCTCAACCTCGCCGCGCTCACGGCCAAATTGTCCTATGAGGTACTCACCGCGCCCATCCCGCCACCGCAGCACAACACCAGCAACCGCGAGCTCGTCGCCATCCTGCGCGACCCCGCCCACGCCGGCATCGACCTCTCTCACGACCTCTTTATCGTAGAATCCGCCACCACCCCCGGCGAGACCCGGCGCCTCGCCATCCGCCGCAGCTTCGCCATGCTCTACGGCTATGACGACTCCACCTGCATCCGCGACTCCCTCTTCCGCACCGGTTTCGCCGACAACGCCGATCTCCACGCCTGGACAACGCCCGGTCAATTGCTGCGCACGCTCCTGCCCATGGCCACCCTCGACATCCCCCTTCCCTCTACCCCTTGCACCCACACCCTCACCTCCCTCCGCTTCGAAAAAGGTCGTATCCTATTATTCAGCAGGATACCCCTCCCCCCCAACGCCGCCCCGCTCTACGCCCAGCTTGTCGCCCGCCCCTGCGCCGATACCCTTCTAAGCCGCTTCCCCAACTGCTCCCTCGCCACCAACCCACCGCCCGACACCCCCGCCGCCCTTATCAATCCACCCGACGGCAGCACCTCACCTTACTTCCTACCCCGGGACATCCCCCCACCCCCACCCTTCACCGGCGAGTTCGACTGCAAAACCCTCACCCGCTGCCTCGGCGATCAGCCCCTCCTTTCCACACTGGACAAGCTCTCCTTCACCGCCGGCCGCGTAACCGCCGCAGGCGAAGTAGAGAACACCTTCGAACTAACGTTAATAGATACACGTGAAAATAGCCTGGAGACCCTATACAAATTGCTCCGGTAGCCTCACACCGCAGGCACGTCTTCCAGCCGGT
>JAMFRX010000079.1 GCA_026224995.1 Puia dinghuensis | reverse complement strand
TACCCAGCAGCCGCACGATCTCCTGTGTGGTGGCAAAGCACTGATGGCGGTAGCAGGTGGCATGTGCCGGCGAGGCCGTTTCGCAGCAATCGCCCGACATCAGGCAGTGGCTGCCGGTAGGATCGGATTTTCTGATATGTCGTCCCGGAACCCCATGATAGCTGAATAAGATATGATCATATTCCTGCTGCAGATAGGGCCGCATATGTTCGCTGAGGGCTTGCAGGTAGTGGGGCTCATTGAAAAAGGGCCGGATGAAATCAAGCTTGAATTTATAGCCGTTCCTGCGGTGGATGTCCTGGGCATATTCCACTGCCGTCTCGTAGGAGGCCATGGCATAGTGGGGGTAGAGCGGAATGGCGATGACCTCTTCCAGCTGGGGCATCCGCGCCAGCAGGCGCTGATAGGCTTCTTCCATAGAAGGGTTGCCATAGCGCATGGCGATCTCTACGGGCTCTGTGGTCAGCTGCTGCAAGGCTTCCTGTAATTGCCGCGTGAGAACGATGAGCGGTGAACCCTGGCTGGTCCAGATGGTCTTATAGGCTTCGGCCGATTTTGCGGCGCGAAAGGGGACGATGAGGCCGCCGACCAGGATCTTGCGAAGCAGCCATGGATAGTCGATGACCCGCCTGTCCATCAGGAATTCCATTAAATAATTATGAACGTCCCGGGTGGTGGTAGAATCCGGAGAACCAAGATTTAGCAGGAGGATGGCGCGCTTGCCTGTAGGTGTCATATTCGATATACGATATACGATGCAAATTTATAGGGTTGGAGGCGGTAAAAGGCAAAAAACTTAAAATGACAGTCTAATGACAGAGAAAAGTGGATTATCGGAACCGGTGAAAGTACTTTTGCGTTTATAAGAGCAACCAAATACCCCGAAGGATAATGGGCAATTCGACTACTGATATTTCCAGGTTTTACATCGTAGGGATCAATTATAAAAAGACGGATGCCGCTATCCGGGGTCAATTTGCCATAAGCGCTGAACAATACGAAAAGCTCCTTGCGCTTGCTCCTGCTCACAATTTAGCCGAACTGTTCATTCTCTCCACCTGCAATAGGACGGAGGTATATGGCTTTGCTGACAATGCCCATCAGCTGGCGGACCTGCTGTGCTCTGAGACTACGGGCGACCACGCTTCTTTTATGGATATGGCCTATGTAAAGCGGGGTGCGGAAGCGATAGAGCATCTGTTCCTGGTGTCTGCGGGGATCGACTCCCAGATCCTGGGCGATTATGAGGTCGTGGGGCAGATCAAGCAGGCGGTAAAGTTTGCCCGGGAACGTGCTTTCGTCGGGCCTTTTTTGGAGCGGCTGGTGAACTGTGTGCTGCAATCGTCCAAGGCCGTGAAGAATCAGACCGAGCTGAGCGGTGGAACGGTATCGGTATCTTTTGCGGCCATTCAATATATCCGCGAGCGATTTGCGGCTCTTACCGACAAGAAGGTGTTGTTGATCGGGGTCGGAAAGATCGGCAGAAATACATGCCGCAACTTGGTAGATTACCTGGGGATACGGAATGTCATCCTAATGAACCGTACGGAGCAAAGGGCTGCCGAGCTGGCCAGCGAAACGGGTGTGGCTTATGCGCCGCTGGACCGTATCGCCGAACATGCCGCCGATGCGGATATCATCCTTGTCGCGACCAATGCCGAGCATCCTACGTTGCTGCGGCAGCACCTGGAAGGGCGGGGAGAAAAGCTGATCATCGATCTTTCTATCCCCTGCAATGTGGAGAAGTCTGCGGCCGATGTTCCCGGGGTGACCCTGGTGAATGTGGACGAGCTGTCGAAGATAAAAGATGAGACGTTGCAGAAGCGGGAGGGGGAAGTGCCTAAGGCCAGGGCGATCATTGCCGGGCATATTGCCGAGCTGATGGACTGGCATGCCATGCGCAGGCATGTGCCGGTGCTGAAAGCCGTGAAGACGAAGCTCCGGGAGCTGCATACCAGCGAGCTGTACGGCAGGCTGGCGGGAGAAGCAATCCCGCCCGTAAGCGACGAGCAGATCCAACGTGTGATCAACGGTATGGCCACCAAAATGCGCCAGCATAACCAGGGTGGCTGCCACTATATACAGGCGATAAACGAGTACATCGGCACCGATTAATCATGACACCGATAAGGATAGGCACAAGAGAGAGTCAGCTTGCTGTCTGGCAGGCCACGCAGGTAAAAGACCTGCTTGAAAAGCTTTCCATTTCCAGCGTGCTGGTGCCTATAAAAAGCGAGGGCGACATCGATCTGAAGACGCCGTTATACGAGATAGGCGTACAGGGCATTTTTACACGCAGCCTGGACATAGCGCTCCTGAACGATAAGATAGATATAGCGGTACATTCTATGAAGGATGTGCCGACGCAGCTGCCGGATGGGCTGGCGCAGGCCGCTGTTCTGCAACGCGGACCCGTATACGACTTGCTGGTATACAAACAAGACACAGAGTTCCTGCGGCATCGAGATTCCACGGCGCAGATAGCCACGAGCAGCGTCCGGCGCATAGCCCAATGGCTGCACAGGTATCCTCATCACCAGATGACCAACCTGCGCGGCAATGTGAATACCCGGCTGAGAAAGCTGGCGGAAGAAAGCTGGGATGGGGCGATCTTCGCGCAGGCGGGTTTGGAACGCATCCATGTGCGGCCGGAGAAGAGCATCGTGCTGGATTGGATGCTCCCGGCACCGGCGCAGGGAGCTATCGTCGTTATCGCCAGGGGCGAGGACGAGCAGATACTGCGATGCTGCCAGCCCCTGAACCATGCGGATACGGCCCTTTGCACCAAGATAGAACGGGACTTCCTGCGGACCCTGCTGGGAGGCTGCTCCACCCCGATAAGCGCATTGGCCGAGATCGAGGATGGGGATATCTATTTCAGCGGACAGCTGCTATCGCTGGACGGGCGGCAGATGGCGGAGATAGAAAAGATCCTGCCCCTCGACATGGCTGATGGCCTGGGCAGGATGGCCGCCGAAGAGCTCCTTGAAAGAGGCGGGCGGGCCATCGTAGATGGGATAAGAGCTGAGCCACAGCATTAAGAGACATGCAAATTCCGACACCATATGTTCTATCCACCCGTGCGCTGGCTGCTTCGATGATCGATGAGGCCGCAGCAAAAGGCGTGAGGATCGATATCCGCTCTTTTATAGCCATCGAGCCATTGAAGGGAGGGGTCGGCGAGCTAGGGAAGCGGTCGCTGACGGCCGTGTTCACGAGCGGAAATGCGGTAGCGGCTATAGAAGAAGGCGGTGACAATTGGAAGGTGTATTGCATCGGCCAGGAGACCCGTAGGAAGGCAGTGGAACGATTTGGGGAAGGAGCCATAGCGGGGGTGGCCAATTCGGCGAAGACATTGGCGGAGGAGATCATTCGGCGGGAAGGGCAGTCGGCGACTGGAGGGCAGGAAGGACGCGAGATCATCTTTTTTTGCGGCGACCAGCGGAGGGATGAGCTTCCGGACCTGCTGAGGCAGGCGGGTCTGACGGTGCGGGAAGTAGTGGTCTACCGGACGAGGCTTACGCCGCAGCAGATGAAGCGGGCTTATGCAGGGATTGCTTTCTTTAGTCCCAGCGCCGTGGAAAGTTTTTTTTCCGTCAACGGCGTCTCGCCGGAGACCGTGCTGTTCGCTATCGGTGGGACGACGGCCGCGGCCATCCGGGAGCGGTGCGTTAACGAGCTGGTGATCGCCGACCGGCCGAGCCCGGAAGAGATGATACGACAGATGATCGAACATTTTCAAATATGAGTACATTGAAGAACGACCTTTTGTTACGAGCCCTGAGGGGAGAGAAGACGGAACGAACGCCGGTATGGATGATGCGGCAGGCTGGGAGGTATCTTCCGGATTACCTGAAGCTGAAGGAGAAATATTCTTTTTTCGAGCGTTGTCAGACTCCTGAGCTGGCTGCGGAGATCACCATACAGCCGGTGGAGCAGGTAGGCGTAGATGCGGCGATCATTTTCTCCGACATCCTGGTGGTGCCGCAGGCCATGGGCATGGAGGTGCAGATGGTGGAGCACAAGGGGCCGCTTCTTCCCGAGCCGATAAGGCGGGCTTCCGACCTTGATAGGATCAGCGTGCCGGACGTGGAAGACAGCCTGGGCTATGTATTCGACGCGTTGCGTCTCACTAAAAAGATGCTGAATGGGAGAGTGCCGCTGATCGGCTTTGCGGGTGCGCCCTGGACGCTACTGTGCTATATGGTGGAGGGAAAGGGCTCGAAGACTTTCGACGGGGCAAAGGCTTTCTGCTATACGCAGCCGGAAGTGGCGCATCGGCTGCTGCAGCTGATCACCGATACGACCATTGCCTATCTGAAGGGGCAGGCGGCGGCGGGCGCCGATGTGGTGCAGATCTTCGACAGCTGGGGCGGCCTGCTGAGCCCGGAAGATTTCGAAATCCTCAGTTTACGTTATATCCGGCAGATAGTCGCGGCCCTGAAAGACGAGGCCCTTACCATCATCTTTGCCAAGGGAGCCTGGCAATCCCTGGAAGCCATGGCCGCCACGGGGGCGCATGGGCTGGGAATCGACTGGTGCATCCGGCCGCAGGTTGCGCGGCAGCTGGTCGGGCCGAAGGTTACCTTACAGGGGAACTTCGATCCTGCCAAGCTGGTATCGCCGATACCCGTGATCGAACGGGAGGTGAGGGCGATGCTCGATGCCTTTGAGGGTGGGCCTCATATTGCCAATCTTGGGCACGGCATCCTGCCGAATATTCCCGTGGATCATGCAAGGGCTTTCGTGGAGACGGTGAAAAACTACGCCTATGAGCCAGCCCGGTAACGATGATAAGCTATATAAGACCGAGACCTGGACCTTCCGGGACCAGTGGATCGGGTATATCCATGAGCTGCAGGACCGGATATGTTCGGCGCTGGAAGCGCTGGACGGCAAGGCCGCTTTTATCACCGACGAGTGGGAACGCGAGCATGGCGGTGGCGGCAAGACGAGGGTGATCGCAGGGGGCAGGGTCTTTGAGAAGGGGGGCGTAAACACCAGCGTAGTCTGGGGGAAGGTGACCGATATCATGCGTACGCAGCTGAAGATTGAAGGCCACAGCTGGTTTGCCTGCGGCCTCTCGCTGGTCATCCATCCGCTGAATCCCTATATTCCAACGACACATGCCAACTGGCGATATTTTGAGCTATACGACGATGCGGGGAATGTGAGCGACAGGTGGTTTGGCGGCGGCGCCGATCTTACCCCCTATTATCTTTTTGAAGAAGACGCCCGCCATTTTCACCGGAGCTTTAAGGCAGCAATGGACCCTTTTGGCCCCGATGAGTATCCGCGATACAAGCGATGGTGCGACGAATATTTTGTCAACAAGCACCGGGACGACGAGATGCGGGGCATTGGCGGGGTCTTCTATGACCATCTAAGGCCTGCGGATGCTGCAGATGCGGACAGGCTTTTTGCCTTCCAGCAGGCCTGTGGGAATGCCTTTCTGTCTGCCTATATGCCTATCGTCGAGAAAAGGATGGGCATGCCGTATGGCGAGGGGGAGGTGGAGTGGCAGGAGATACGGCGGGGCCGGTATGTGGAATTCAACCTGATACACGACCGGGGTACGCTCTTCGGGCTGAAGACGCATGGGCGTACGGAGAGCATTCTGATGAGCCTGCCGCCCAGGGCGCGATGGGGGTATAACTATCAGCCGGCGGAAGGGAGTCCGGAGGCTGAATTGCTGGATGCCTGCAAGCATCCCAGGAACTGGATAGAAGAATAAAAAATCGTTCAATATGTATCTGCAAAGACGCAATCGTATCTTACGGCAGTCGCCGGCCATCCGGGCGATGGTAGCCGAGACAGTGCTGACGCCCAATGACTTTATCGTTCCTTTGTTCATAGACGAGGGAGAGGGAGTGGAGCAGGAGATCGCCAGCATGCCCGGCTATTTCCGGAGGAGCCTCGATGGAACGGTCAGGGAAGTGAAGGAATTGTGGGGCCTGGGGATCAGGAGCGTGCTGCTCTTCGTGAAGAGCAAGGACGAGCTGAAGGACAATACGGGGAAGGAAGCCTGGAACCCCGATGGGCTGATGCAGCGAAGCATCAAGGCCATTAAGGATGCTGTTCCCGGGCTGGTGGTCATGACGGATGTCGCGCTGGACCCTTATAGCTCGTATGGGCATGACGGGATCGTCGAGAATGGCGAGATCGTAAATGATCCCACGGTAGAAGCGTTGGTCATGATGAGCCTAAGCCATGCGGCGGCGGGCGCCGACTGGGTAGCGCCAAGCGACATGATGGATGGCCGGATAGGGGCGATCCGCCAGGCGCTGGAAGAGAATAATTTCACAAGAACGGGGATCATGGCTTATAGTGCCAAATATGCCAGCTGCTTCTACGGGCCTTTCCGCGACGCGCTGGATTCGGCGCCAGGATTCGGGGATAAGAAGACCTATCAAATGGATTATGCCAACAGGCTGGAAGCGGTGAAAGAGGCGCTCATGGACGTGGAGGAAGGGGCGGATATCGTGATGGTGAAGCCCGCCCTACCCTATCTGGACATCATCCGGGAGGTAAAGAATGCCGTACAGGTCCCGGTGAGCGCCTACAATATCAGCGGGGAGTATGCGCTGATCAAGGCTGCGGCGAAGATGGGCTGGATCGATGAGGACAAGGCGATATTGGAGACACTGACCTCCATCAAGCGGGCGGGAGCGGATCTGATCGCCACTTATTTTGCAAAAGATGCGGTAAAACTGATAAACGGATAAGCCGCGGACCCTGGAGGGGGAGAGAGTTTAAAACGAATGGACCAATGTATACCAAGAGCAAGGAACTTTTTGAGCGGGCCCAGCAAAGCATTCCTGGTGGGGTGAACTCGCCGGTGCGTGCTTTTCGCAGCGTAGGCGGGACTCCGCTGTTCATCAGCAAGGCCAAGGGGGCTTATCTGTACGATGTAGATGGCAACCGGTATATCGATTATATCGCTTCCTGGGGGCCGATGATCCTGGGGCATGCCTGGGAGCCGGTGGTAAAGGCCATCCAGGAGCATGCGGTCTTGTCCACCAGCTACGGTGCGCCTACGGAGCTCGAGGTAGAGATGGCGGAGCTGATCCGCAGCATGGCTCCCAATGTGGACCTGGTGCGCATGGTCAGCAGCGGCACAGAAGCCTGTATGAGCGCTATCCGGCTGGCGCGTGGCTATACCGGTCGAAACAAGATCATTAAGTTCGAAGGGCATTACCATGGGCATGCGGATCCTTTTTTGGTCAAGGCTGGCAGCGGTGTGGCGACCTTCAATATTCAGACGGTGCCGGGGGTGACGCCGGGCGTGTCGCAGGATACGCTTACGGCGGCCTATAACGATCTGCCTGGGGTAAAGGCGGTTTTGGCGGCGCATCCGGGGGCGATTGCGGCCATCATCGTGGAGCCGGTGGCGGGCAACATGGGCTGTATCCTGCCTGAGGCCGGTTTTCTGGAAGGATTGCGGGCTTTGTGCGACAGGGAAGGTATCGTCTTGATCTTTGATGAGGTGATGACCGGATTCCGGCTGGCTCCAGGCGGCGCGCAGGAAAGGCTGGGCATCAGGGCCGATTTGATCACCTATGGGAAGGTGATCGGCGGCGGTATGCCGGTTGGGGCGTTTGGCGGGAAGAAGGAGATCATGCAGCATATCGCTCCGTTGGGGAACGTATACCAGGCGGGTACGTTGAGCGGCAATCCCATTGCGATGATCGCGGGCTATACGATGCTGAAGGAGCTGAAGGGCAATCCGGCTATTTATACCGAGCTGGAAGAAAAGACCGCGTATCTGCGGGAGGGATTAGACCGGGTTTTCGGGGCTTGGGGGCAGCCTTTTGTGATCAATACTTTTGGGTCGATGATCAGCGTGCACTTCAGCGATCATCCCGTGAGGGATTTTTCTTCGGCGTCGGGGGCGAACAATCAACTGTTCGCGCTCTTTTTCCATTCCATGTTGCGGCGGGGCGTGTATCTGCCACCATCGGCCTTCGAAAGCTGGTTCCTCAACAATGCGCTGACGTATGCCGATCTGGATGCGACGGTGCGGGC
>JAMFRX010000666.1 GCA_026224995.1 Puia dinghuensis | reverse complement strand
AGGGTGTCGAGCCGCATAGGCAGTCCCGCACCCTGCCTCAGCTCCTGCAGGCGTAGGGTCAGATAGAGGCTCCTATGGTCTAAATGCGTTTCCAGGGTGTCGATATACCGCTGGTAGTCCGTTTTAGCATGGAGCTCTTCGAGCATACGCAGTTCCAGGAGCCTGTCCATGAACGGGCCTTTTTGAAGTGACCAGACCAGGTAGCTGGTGAGGGTGGTCTTATCCAGCTGGATGGGATAGCCTTCTTTTTCCGCTGCCAGCAGGGCTTCCGTTACATGCAGGGAGATCCAGGCCACACCTTCTCCCTCCGGCCACCAGCCCCATAGGGCGCCACCCCTGCGTCCCTTTGCCAGTTGGCTGATGATGTCCCTGATACTCTTCTCTTCCTTGAATTCTTTTTGCAGGAGCCGATAGGTCGCTTTCTTCTCCAGCAGGGCTGTGAGCTTGGATGCCAACTGTTCGTTGCACAGGTATTCATAGCGGCCGATGTGCTCGATCTCGTCCAGCATCACCGGCAGCAGGGAAGCATCTGCATGGACATGCACGGGTCCCATGGCCGGGTCGAAAGTCCAGTTCACCGCGGTATCGCCTTCCAGCGCCGCGAAATGACCATGGGTCTCCTGCGTGCCGACGGGATATACCGGAACCCGTCTTTCTTCCGCGTCGAAATAGCCATCCGCCCGCTCCAGGGTGTAGCTCAATTTCAGGGAATCGGTGGTATGCGGCTGAAGGGCGAAAGTGTCGATCCAGGCGGTGAGCAGGCTGACAGCCCGGTCTGCGGCAAGGCTGTCGTTGATGCTAAACCGGCGTTTGACCTTCATCGTGTCGGGAAGGTAGTTCAGCAGCTTCCCGATGACGCGGGCCGAGTCGCCCGCTACCAGGAAGGCCGGCAGGCTCAGCCGGGCGCTCAGGGGTTTGGCGGCACGAACGCTGCCGACTGCTATGCCCGTCTGCCGGTGATCCGTAGCGGCGATCACGAAGGTGGTCCACCGGGTGATGTCGTCAGGGTATTGGACGGAGAAGCTGGCCTTCCCATTCTCATCCGTGCGCAGCCGCGGCTGCCAGTAGGCATCGTCGCGGAATCGACTGCGCACGGATCGTATCGTGTCGAGGCCGGGCATGTTCGGGAAGGCGAACATGCCGCTGTCCGTAACCGGTAGTACAGGCGAAGACAATTTGCTTTCGCTGACCTGCACACCCGCCACCCTGCCTTCCAGCTGATAGGCAATCGATGCTGTGATATCCTTTTTCCGCTGGACCCCATAGCCGGTGACGACGACCTCGTTGAGCGATGAAGAAACAGGCTGAAGCCGGATCTCATAATTTTCCCTGGCGCTGATGGTTCTGGTGATGGTGTTATAGCCGACATTGCTTACCTGCAACGATCCCCGGGCCGGCGCTTTCAGGTGAAACTGTCCCCGGGCATCTGTCACTGTACCATGGCGCGTAGCCTGGATCATCACCGTCGCGCCTGGTATCGGCTCGCCTTTTTCATTGGTGATCAAGCCGGTGATCTCATTCGACCACCCGTTGAGATCCAGGTAGCGATCGTTGAACAGGAATTTCAGGGAGTCAGGCGACGGGAAAGGAGCGTCCATCGACTCCAGGTTCAGCTGCCGGAGGATAGCGCTCAGATGCCGGCTGAAGGTGTCGGCCGCCTGGACGGGCAGCCTGCCGAGATCATACCAGCTGAGCCCATTGGGCCGGATCAGCACGCTGTCCCGCAGGATATAGCGTCCCCCTTTCAGCAGCAGGAGCAGCCTGTAGAGACCGGGCTCCTGGCTGCCCAGATCCCTGTCGATGCCCTTGTAGACATGCAGCAGGTCGGCGTCGTCATACCGGAACAGGAAGATGCTCTTGACGAATACCTTCCGCGAGCCCGTGTCGGCTAAGCCACCGGTGCGTAGCCGGCCGCTGCCATGCTGCGAATAGTGATCCTTGTTATAGAGGTCCTGGGTGGCGCTGCGGTTGTCCAGCCAGTCCTCCCAGAGGCTGTCGATCGTGTGGCGGGTAAACGCCTGATCGGTAAGTGGCGGTTCCGGGGCGTTGTGCCGCAGCGTCGTGGCAAAAGGGTAGCGGTAGGGCCATTCCTTCTCCCGGATCAGCCCCTGACGGATGATGAATTCGAAGCCCGTCTCCGGCTCGAAGGACTGCGTGAACCCATCTTTGACCTCCATCTGCGCGCCCTGTCCCGTGAATGGACCAGTAAGGAAGAGACCGGAAGCGGCAGCGTCTTGGCTGTAAGGCGCCAGCAGGTAGAGGCGGCCGGCGCCCTGGCTGATGGTCGTAAAGTGGTTGCCGAAGGAGTTGCGCACGAGGAGCAGGGAATGCTGCAGGAGCCCCTTCTCCCCGGTGGTTAGGGTGTCCGGTCTGGGGACGATCCTGACGGCCTTGTTGGCGGTGTCGTCGTTGATGCCGACGATGGTCTTCTGCCCCTTGAGCGTAATGATGCTATCGGCTTCTATCTCCCTATCGGCTGTCCTGATCCGTAAGTAATGCCGCCCGGGGCTCACCGGGAAGCTATATCGCTTCACCTGTTCGGTCTGATCGAAATAGACCAGCTCTTCGTCGATGTAGATGAGGACGGCCTCTTCCGGCTGGCCTTTGCGGCTGACGAAAGGCGCCAGCTCGGTGGTCCCGCTGCTGGTGGGTTCCCGGTAGATGTAGGTCGATGCCGGGTTCAGGAATTGGTAGTAGGCGATGGTGTCCAATCCCAATCGTTTACCCCATGCCCGCCAGTCAAGAGGGGTGTCGGCCTGTCTGCGGCCGGCGTTACCCGGCAGCGTGTAGGTATAGGTCTTCGGCAGGGCATAGGCCCGCCCCAGATAGGGAACTGCCGGCGCCGGGGTGGCGAACCTGGCGGTATAGGACCAGCCCGTAAGGTCTGCGCCGGCTACCGGTCTGCCCTCCGCATCTTTCACCCCTACCTCGACGTCGGCCCGCTGCCCCGGATAGACATAGGCCTGCTGGTGGATGTCGAGGTGCAGCATCTTGTCCTCATAGGGAATATAGTGCTTTACCTTTTGCAGCTGTCCCCATTGCATGTATTGGAGCGTGACCGTATAGAGCGGTCCCGCGGATGCCCTGGCGAAATAGCGAAGGGAGTCGGCATAGCCCTGGCGGACCAGCCGGCGCCCGGCGGTGATGGTATACCAGAAAGACAGGTGCAGCGGGTTATCGACTTCGATGGATACAGAGTCCCGGGTCCGGCTGCTGATGCAGGAGACGGGCTGGGCGGAGCCGCCAAAATATTGTATACCCTGGATGCTGTCGCCCGCGACGGCGGTATGAACTATGTATTGGTTGACATAGGGGTTGATGCGCAGGGAGACCGGCAGCGACAGGGTTTCGGCCGGCAGTCGCTCTCCTTTGCGGGTGAAGGCTTGCAGGGTGGCTGGTACTTGCATCGACCGCCCGTGGAGCAGACAGTCGATATGCAGGCTGTCACCCTCCTTCCGGAAGACCACCCGGGCGGTATCGTCGGACCAGCTGAGGTAGAGCTGCTGGTTGTCGGATTCGTTGTCGCTATTGAGCAGGGTACAATAGACCCGATAGGAAAAAGATGCCGGGGGAAAGATCGAATCCGGAAGGATGATGCGGGTCTCGCCCACCGGGTCCAGGGGCTGCGTCCACTGCCAGATGGTGTCCGGGATGAAGAGCGCCGGGCGGTGGAACTTGTCGCCGATAAAGTCAGGCAGCACCTGGATACGGACTCTCCCGTCGGGTACGGGCAGGTCGTTCTCGTCCAATGCCTGGAGGAAGAGGGAGAGGGGAATACCGGGGCTGTTGTCGGTGCGATCGGCCCGGGCCTTTAAGCGGATGGATTTGAGGTCGTACTCTTCGTAGGTGAAGGTGCAGGTAGAGAGGGCATCCTTTGTCTCGCCGTCGGCATCCTTTTTTGCCGGCTTGATTTCCGCCAGTGTCAGCGAATAGGTATCATCCAGCCGCAGGTGCAAGCTGTCGGTAAGGACGAAGCTGAAGCTATAGCCGCCCGGCCTATAAGGCTTGACCACGGCGAGCAGGGTGTCGTTGCCGCCGTACTGACCGGCAAGGTGCAGCGCCAGCGGGCGAAGGAGCGGCCGGCCTTTGGCGTTCATGATAAAGGCTTTTCCCGAAACGGTATCCCCGGGCTTGTATTTCGGTTTGCTGCAGACAAAGAAGCTGTGGAACCGGCTTTCGTAGCGACGGTCGTGGTGAGTTGTCTGGTATTGCCGCCGCGGTGGCCCCGGCCTTGCGCCGTTTACCGTGAAATAGACCGTTTCGCTTTCGTAAACAACGGCTATGGGCCGGTTGCCCCTCCAGTGGCCCAAGGCATAGCTATTGGCCAGGGGATCGTAGGGGATCTTCCGCCGGCGGAGGAATACGTCGGCGCCTGTGATGGCCTGTCCCTGGGGCGTATATAGGATAAGCGCTGTAGCCTTTCCGTTATTGAGAATGTCGTAGCGCACGGGGCCGACCGTTTGCAGGGAAGCCGATAAGCGGCTGCCTGCTGCCTGCAGCAACAGCCAGGTGCCGGGCGGCAGAGGCGGGGTGTCCCGAAGCTCGACGGCAAAGGAATCGGTCGGCGCCGGCCCTGTGTATCTCGCCCAGTTCTTAAGGTCGTTGCCGAACAGCTCGCGGGCTTCCGTAGGGTCGAGGCGCCAGGCATAGACCAGGGCGCTGCTGCGTCGGCTGCCGGAAAGCCCTTGCTGGGCGGAGACGAACAGGTGGAATAGTAGCAGGGTGGGGAGCAGCAATCGGGTTCTCATGCCATGTGTTTGTCACAGGATGCAGGCTGCCGGGAAATTACACATACTATCTTTCCACATAATTATCTAATTGGCCTGAAAATTGCATTTGCGAAGACGAAAAACATCGGCCAAAACAGCTACTATGAAAAACCGGCCCCTGCCAATATCCATGTTGTTCCTTCTCAGCTGCCTTGCTTCCTGCAGCAAAAGCAGCCACGGGCCTACCGCTCCGGTGGCCCCCACTACTTCTATCTTCTTTAATGCCAACGACTCCGCCATCATCTACCCGCTGAATCTCGCGTATATCCAGGATGTGGACAGCGTCCATACTACCTTGATATCAGGAGAGTATCCCGATACTTCCAGCAAAAAGGGGAGCATCGCCATCCGCCTGCTGGGCGATACGACCGGTAGATTTCGGGGCGATAGCCTGCTGGTCACCTATACCGATGGCAATGGAAATGTCTATTATAACAATGCGGATACCACTAATTATGTGGAGCTGGATAAGTATTCCAAAGCTTATAATGGCGTGGTGAGCGGCAGCTTTCAGCTGACAGTGACCGGCATGGCCGGAAGCGTGGTGTTCTCGAAAGGGAGCATCATCGCCTTGTATCAGCAATAATCGAGGGTTCTCCGCGCTGGCGGCGCCCTGCTATAATTCAATACCATGAAGCAAGAATTTCCGGGTAGTCCACTTGGGCTCGACCCCTATACCGGCACATGGGATACGGCCCATGTAGTCCATCTGCTGAAGCGGACCGTTTTCGGCGCTACGGTACAGGATATCAGCTATTTTCAGGGCCTTACCATGTCGCAGGCGGTTGACCAGCTCCTTCAGCCTACGCCGGCGCCGGTTGGCAAACCCCTGAACAACTACGGCGCAGACCCTACCGGTGTCGGGTCCTACCAGACCTGGGTCGGCACGGGGCTGCTCTACCAGGACGATACGATGAATACCAACCGGCTTCGGAGCCTTCAGGCCTGGTGGGTAGGACAGCTCCTCGGCTGCGGCCGCTCCATCCACGAGAAGATGACGCTCTTCTGGCACAACCATTTTGCCATGGATGCGCTTACGACCCTGAGCATACCCTGCGAGCTCTGGTACAACCAGTACCTTACCCTGCGGAGCAATGCCCTCGGCAGCTTTCCCACCCTCGCGAAGGCCATCACCATCGATCCGGCCATGCTGATCTTCCTCAACGGCAATACCAATACGATGACGGCGCCCAACGAAAATTACGGCCGCGAGCTGCAGGAGCTCTATACCGTAGGACTGGGCCTTACCGGCACGACCTATAGCCAGGACGATGTCCACAATGCCGCCAGGGTGCTGACCGGCCATACCGTCGACGTCAACTTCAACTATAGCTTCCTGGCCGGCAACCACGACACGACCAACAAGAATTTTTCGGCTTTTTACGGCAATAATATCATCACCGGCTATTCTGGCGCACCGGGCGCGGGTGAGGTCGACAACCTGCTGGCGATGATCTTCTCCACCGACGAGTCCGCAAAGTTCATCTGCCGTAAGCTGTACGGTTGGTTTGTCTATTACGACATCGACGACACCATCGAGACGAACATCATCACCCCGCTGGCCACTGTCTTCCGGCAGAGCGGATATAATATCACCACCATCCTGTCCACTCTCCTGAAGAGCCAGCATTTCTTCGACCTGGTGAATTCGGGGGCCTGTATCATCAAGAGCCCGCTGGACCTGCTGATCGGCCTCTGCCGGGAATACCAGCTCACGCTGCCTGCGGACGCCACGGGGCAATACAACGCATGGAGCCTCCTGAGCCAGCGCTCCGCCACCCTGCAGCAGGAGATAATGGTCATACCCCTGGTGGCCGGATGGGATGCGTACCGCGAAGCGCCGCAGTACCACGAGCTTTGGATCAACAGCGTCACTTATTCGGAACGGAATTTCTATACCGACCTGCTTGTCGGAACCGGCGATATGATGAATGGGACAACCCTCCGCATCGACGCCGTCGGTTTTGCCAGCCTGCTGAGCGCGCCTCAAGACCCCAATCAGCTGATCGCCGATTCCCTTACCGTCCTGCTGCGCCCGCCGCTGTCCGCCAGCTCCATCACCCTTATAAAGCAGACCATCCTGCTGGGCGGGCTAACCACTGACCAGTACTGGACCAATGCCTGGCTGAACTATATCGCCACACCGACGGACATGACGGCCTTCACCACCGTCGACACCCGGCTGCGGGCGCTGTACAAATACCTGATGGACCTGCCCGAATACCATTTGTCGTAAACTGCTAACACTATCCTTATGCGCAGAAGAGATTTCATCCGTACCATAGCGCCCATCACCTTTATGGGGGGCTTCAAGATAAGCGCCTTGTCGCGACTGCCGTTCTTCGACGTCTTGCATGGGGCTACCGAAAACGATCACGTCCTGGTGCTCGTGCAGCTGGTAGGCGGCAACGACGGCCTCAACACCCTGATCCCCCTGTCCAACTATTCCGACTACTATTCGGCCCGCTCCAATATCGCCATCCCGGAGAGTAAGGTGCTGAAGCTGTCGCAGGATACGCTGAATGGTTTGCATCCGGCGATGACGGGTCTCCAGAGCCTCTATGATAACGACCAGCTGGCTATCCTGCAGGCCGTCGGCTATCCCGATCCCGATGGCTCCCATTTCCGGGCCATGGATGTCTGGCTCTCGGGGTCCGACGAAGATCAATACCTTGACACCGGCTGGACGGGCCGGTTCCTGGGACAGACCTATACCAATTTCCCCGTAGGCTATCCCAATGCCGACATGCCGGACCCACTGGCCATCCAGATAGGGTCCGTGATCTCCCCCGTATTCATGGCCAACAGCGGGACGACGGCAATGGCCGTGCCCACGGATGCCGATTTCTACAACCTCATAAACGGCATCACCGAACCCGAGCCCGACACGCCCATGGGCACCGAGCTCACCTATCTGCAGTCGGTGGCCCGTCAGACCAACAAATATGCCAGCGCCATCGAGGCGGCGGCCAACAAAGTTACCCAGCAGGCGCCCTATCCGGCCAATAACGACCTGGCCTCGCAGCTCAAGACCGTTGCCCGGCTCGTTGCCGGCGGCCTGAAGACAAAGGTCTATATGGTGAGCTTTGGCAGCTTCGACACGCACGGCGGCCAGGTCAACCCCGGCGACGTGACCACGGGGACGCATGCCAACCTGCTGCAGCAGACCTCGGACGCCATCACCGCCTTTATGAACGACCTCAAGTTCCTGGGCGTCGATGACCGCGTGCTGGGCATGACCTTCTCCGAATTCGGAAGGCGTATCATCAGCAATGGGAGCATGGGAACGGACCATGGCGCGGCGCAGCCGGTATTCATCTTCGGCAACTCCGCGCAGACCGGCGTCCTCGGTCAGAACCCCGACCTCACCGGGTCCAACGTTGAAAGCAATATCCCCATGCAGTATGATTTCCGCTCGGTATATTCCAGCATCCTGCGCGACTGGTTTTGCGTCTCGCCCGACGATGTCTCGACGATGCTGCTCAAGGACTATCAGTACCTGCCCTTCATCAAGAATACGGCCTGCAACAACAACTACACCAACCTCAACAATTTGGGCAATAGCCTGATATCGAACTACCCCAATCCTTTTACAGACACCACGACCATCACCTTCAAGACCAATGGCGGCCATACCCTCGTGCAGCTGTTCGACACCGCGGGGCGGCTGGTCATGCTGCCCGTGGACCAGGACTATGCCCAGGCAGGGACGTATACCGTGAGCGTGGGGACGGCCTCCCTGGCGGCAGGGGTCTATTATGCCCGCCTGCAGAACCAGAGCGCGCAACAGGTGGTCACACTGCTTAAAATGAATCACTAGCAGACATGCCCACCCGCTTTCATATGACCCTTTGTGCCCTGCTGCTGGCAGTAGGGCTGCTTCCGTCGACGGCCTTCGCCCAGGCCAATACGGATACCATCAACTATTCCTCTACCTGCGTGAATGCCTCTATCGTCTTCGGCTCGCCGCTGCTGGACACCTTCTTCAAGCCCGACTATACCCGCTGGCATTTCGGGGATCCCGGCTCCGGCTATAACGACAGCTCCGGCGGCAAAAACCCCGTGCATCTCTATACGACACCTGGCCAGTATTATGTTTCGCTGGACGTATGGTACCAGGGAAACGATACCATCGTGCTGCGGGATACGATCACCATTGTAACACCTATGGCGTATAATTTCGGGCCTGACATCTATGTCTGTGGGAAGGACCCGGATACCGTCCTCAAGAGCCCGGTGATCCCCGGCGCCATCTATACCTGGAATGACGACAGCACCACGCATGCCGATACGGTCCATATCACGAAGTCGGGCATCTATACGGTTGCGATCAATGGCTGCGGCGTCACGGACAGCATCGGCGTCTTCGCCAGCGATACGCCCCAGATAAACCTGGGGAAAGACCATGTGATGTGCGACAGCTCCAACCTGCTGCTCAACGCCGCCTCACAGAACGGGACCTATACCTGGCTGCTGGACGGCGCCGTGCTGCCTTTCACCGGCGACCAGCTCTTGACGGCCTATCCCGGGGGGACCTATACCGCCATCGTCACCGTTCCCGGCTGCGGCGTCTACAAGGATACGGCGACCATCACCTATTCCATGCCTCTTGCGCCGCCTTTCAGCCTGGGCGGGGATACCCTGCTTTGTCCCAACCAGGTGTATACGCTAAGCGCCGATCTCACCGGCGCCACGGCCTACGATTGGAGCACGGGCGCCACAACACCCCAGATCTCTATAAACAACAACGGAACGTACTGGGTCTTCGTCACGTACAACGGACAATGCCAGGTGACCGACACGGTCATCGCCACCTATCGCAACGACAAGCCACTGGACTTTCATGATACGGCCATCTGCAAGGGCTCGACCCTCGTCCTGGACGCAGACTTTGGCCAGGGCGTGTATGCCTGGACATCGACGCCACCACAACGCAATGACCAGAACCAGTCCGGGCAGTCTACCTACTATGTCTACGAACCGGGAACATATAAGGTCGTCGCCACCGTGGGCCAATGCGTCTTTACCGATAGCCTCACCGTGACCTTCGACGACAGCCTGCGGGTGACCATGCTAAAAGATACCGCTCTCTGCAACGGTGAGGAGTTCTGGCTGACGGTGAGAGGCAATGCCGATACCCTTATGTGGCAGGACGGCACGCTTGGCAATAACTACCATCCTACCCAAAGCGGTGTCTATACGGTCATAGCGGCCAACGGCTGCGGCAGGGATACCTTGTCGGCCATCGTGGATTTCACCGCCTGCAGCTGCCAGCTGCTCCTGCCCAATGCCTTTACGCCCGACGGCGACGGGCATAATGACACTTTTAGGCCGCTTCATGCCTGTGAGATGACCAACTTCGAGCTGAACGTCTACGATCGGTATGGGGAGCTTGTCTTCCGCAGCCTGAATCCCGATGAAGGATGGGATGGGACCTTTCGTGGCGCCAGGGCGCCGGGCGGGGCCTATGTGTGGGCGGTGCGGTATTTCAGCACGACTATCAAGCAGACGATCTTCAAGAAGGGGACGGTGCTGGTGATACGATAGTCGATTTCTCCCCGTCCTTCGTCGATCGCTTTTATGCTTCGCGAGGTAAAACCGGAGTTTTGAGTAAAATCATTCACATGAAACGTTTACTCTTACTACCAGCCCTGGCCACCGCGGTCTTATTTCTGCCCTCCTGCGCAAACAATAGCAGCGCCGCTACCGCTTCTTCCGGTAATGGCGGTGGGGGCAGCCTTTCTTATACCATCGACGGAACGAAAACGGTCGTAACCCCCCCCTTGACCATCTATGAAAATGAGGTCAGCCATAACACGGCAAAAGGTACGGTCAAGGTCAGGGTGACGATCTTCCCGGCTGGGGAATTGCTGGACTTGCATGTGGCGGATAAGGGAACCACCAGTGTGGTACATTATAGGCCTTCGTTTACCCAAGACGCGGTATCGGCAGAGTACATGTCGCACTCGGGCCACAACTTTTACGCAGATAATGCCACCGTCAGCATCACCGCAGCGGACGCCGCGCATGTGGCCGGGACGTTTTCCGGAACCTTCACCGGAGACGAGGGAAAGACGGTGACCATAACGGATGGTAGCTTTGATCTGCCCACGAAGGCCAAAAATTAAAATAGCGAGGCTTAGCCTAACACTATCACTCCACCTTTAAGCTCCTCACCGGATTGGCCGTGGCTGCCCGGATGGCCTGAAAGCTCACCGTGAGCAAAGCGATCGCTATCGCCGCCACGCCCGCCAGCGCATAGATCCACCAGGGCATCGATGTGCGATAAGCAAAGTCCTGCAGCCACTGCTGCATGGCCCAGCCCGCAACCGGTGCGGCGATGAGTGTCGAAAGCCCCACCAACAGAATGAATTCCCGCGACAACAGCGACACCAGGTGTGGGACACCGGCGCCCAGCACCTTGCGGATGCCGATCTCGCGCGTCCGTTGGTTGGCAGTGAAGGCCGCCAGTCCGAAAAGGCCCATACACGAGATGAAGATCGCGATGCCCATGGCAATGTTCATGATCTGCGCCGTTTGCTTTTCCTGTTTGTAAAGCCGTTCCAACGATTCTTCAAAGAACCGGGACTGGAAGGGGCTTTCCGGGTATAGTTGTGTAAAGGCTGCTTCCATTTTTCCCATGAGCGCTTTCACCTGAGCGGCGGCCAGCTTAGCGCTGGAAAGTTTTATGCTGAGCAGAGCGCCCGCGCCTTGCTGCGTGGTGAAGAAGAAGGGTTGGATCTTTTCATGCAAACTCCGCGAATGGAAATCCTTTACGACACCGACCACAGGACCCAATATATCGCCGAAGCCGCTGCTCACCTGCTGACCAACGGCGTCGGCCGGCCGGGCGAAACCCAGGGACCTTGCCGCCGTTTCATTGAGGATGAAGGCCCGGAAGGGGGCTTGCACCGGGCCGGAACCTGCCGAAGCCGGATCGCTGCCCTGACGCGCCGTGTCCGCTATAGTGAAATTCCTGCCGCCGACGAGGGTCAGCCCATATAGGGACATGTAGGGGGGATCGATCTGGTTAAAGCTGGCGTCGATCTTCGTGTCGGTGGTTCCCTTATGCTCCAGAGAAGTTCCGCCATGGCCGTCTGCCTGAGGACTCGCCGT
>JAMFRX010000665.1 GCA_026224995.1 Puia dinghuensis | reverse complement strand
CGGTGCATGATCTGCATTTTGTCCAGCACGACTTCCACGCGTTGTTTTCTTTCGGGGCCTTTGATGCCGAGATATATGAGGGGGAGTTCCACGTTTTCGAAAACGGTGAGCTCGTCGATGAGGTTAAAGCTTTGGAAAACGAAGCCGATGTTGCGTTTGCGGAGGTCGGCGCGTTTGCGTTCGTTGAAGTGGGCGACTTCGATGCCGTTGAAGACGAAGCTGCCGCCATCGGGATCGTCGTGGAGACCGAGGATATTCAGGAGGGTGGATTGTCCGCAGCCGGAGGGTCCCATCACGGAGACGAATTCGCCTTCTTTTACTTCGAAAGTGAGCTTGTTGAGGGCGATGGTTTCCACCTCTTCGGTGCGGTATACTTTTTGGAGATCTGTGATCTTGATCATAACTATAAGCTGTTTAGGTGATGTGTGTTTTTAGTTTAGATATAGAGGAGCTTGTTTAGCATTAGTGTAGAGTATTCGTTGTTCTCTTTATTGTCCTTGTTCTCCGAACTGGTCGTTTTGGCGGTCCTGTGGCCGTAGCGGGCACATTCGTTGGAAGAGGCGAACGTGCTCAGGCAGAGGACGAGGCCAAGGGTGAAGGTGAGTCGGAGCATAGTGTGTTTCTTTTAATTGACGCCTTGTGCGCGCCGGATGTTACAATTTATACGCCGGAAATGTTCTTTTTGAAATTTAGCACATTTCCGGCATATGCGCTAATGATTGGCCTTCGGCCGGAACGCCTGTGGCGTTCCCTTACTTTTTGAGCACGAGTTCCTGCATATTTCCATAATTCTCATAGCTCGATGTGACCACTTTGTCGCCGGGCTGGAGGCCGCTGAGGACTTCGTAGAAATCCGGGTTTTGCTGGCCGAGCTGGATATCGACGCGGTAGGCGGTCTTGCCGTCTTCGCTGACCTTGAAGATCCAGTTACCGCCGGTCTGCTGGTAGAATCCGCCTTTGGGTACGAGGACGGCGGTCCTTTCGTCGCTGAGGGCGAGGGTGACCTGGAGGGTCTGGCCCTTGCGGATGCCTTTGGGCACTTTGCCGTCGAAATTCATGTCGACCTGGAAGCGGCCGGCGGTGACCTGGGTAAAGACCTTGACGATCTTCAGCTTGTAGGTCGTATCGTTGAAGGCGAACGTGCCCGTGAGGCCGGTGAACACCCGATTGATATAATGTTCGTCCACGTCCGAGAGGCGGACCTTGAAACCGTCCAGGACGTCCAGCTGGCCGAGGGCATAGCCGGGGGTCTTGGATTGGCCTACTTCCGCGTCCAGGGAGGTCAGCTGGCCGTCCACGGGGGCCCGGATGATGAGGCCGTCCACCTTCCGTTTGAGGATCTCGAGGGTCGTTTGGGCACGGGCATAGGATTCTTTGTCCTGGTTGGTCTGCACCTGGCGGGATGTCGTGTCTTGTTTAAGAATTTGGTCCTGGAGGCGCGCCTTGTCCCGGTAATAGTTATAAAGGTTAACGGCCGACTGGTATTCCTGGGAGCCGATGGCCTTCTGGGCGTACAGCTTTTTGTCCAGGTTGTAGACGCGTTCTGCCTCGATATAAGAGCTTTGGACGTCGGCCATCTGGGTGAGCTTGGTCACCGTATTCTGGTCGGCGTTCACCCGGGCCAGCTGCATATTCTCCAGCATGTTGGAGACAGCAGTGGTCTGGCTGGAGAGGCTGAGCTCCAGGTCCGTATTGGATAGCTTGAGGATAGCGTCGCCTTTTCTGAGGATGGCGCCGTCCTCTACGAATTTCTGTTCTACGCGGCCACCGTCGGTGGTCACGAGGTAAATGGTGGTCAAGGGTAGTACGGTCCCGTTCTGCGGAATAGATTCCTGGAAGGGGGCTTTGGTGATCGTCGAAATCGTAATGCGCTCTAAATCAACATTCAGTTTGGATTTTCCAGAGGTAAAATAGAAACTTGCCGCAATCAGAAGAACTAAAGCCGTGATACCGCCTATTGTCATCAGGCGCTTGGTTGACCATCTTTTTTTGGGAATGACTCTGTCCACGATAAAGAATTTAATTTTGTTTTGTTGGTTTTAAAAAACCACCCGGTATAAAGATACCAGGGGGGCTACACATGAGAAAATTCTAAAAATTCTTATCAGGGAGATAACAAACACATGCCAGAATACAATACCCGTGATTTACAGTTTCTTAGGTCCGGTCGGCCGACTTTATAGTTCACTTTCGATACAAGAAGTGTCCGTTTTCGATACACATGGTTTTGGGAGTGGATTTATGTAAAAAATTAATTGCCATACATTTACATTTAAGGTATACTTGTAGTTATCGAATGTTGCATGAATGGTAATAAAAAATTATCGCCATCCGAACAATCTAAAATTTTATGACGCTAAAAAATGCCAATATACTGGCTATCGACGACGATCCCGATGTACTAACGGCTGTCAGACTGCTCCTAAAGACCGAAGCCGCGGATGTGGTGACGGAGAAGAACCCGGAGAACATGCGGTCTATCCTTGGTAAGCGGTCTTTTGACCTTATCCTGCTGGACATGAACTTCAACAGCAGCATCAATACGGGTAATGAGGGGCTGTTCTGGCTCCGGAAGATCAAGGAGTTCGGGTCCAGCGCGGCGGTGATCATGATCACGGCTTATGGGGACATTGATCTGGCGGTAAGGTCATTAAAAGAGGGGGCGGCGGATTTCGTGGTAAAGCCCTGGCATAATGAGCGGCTGATCACGACCATCAAGGAGGCGCTCAAACGAAATGACTCCAAGAAGAGCGGTTATGAGAATCCTGCGGATTCGGTGATCGGTTCGGAGCTGCTGGGGGAGTCGGAGATCATGCGGGATATCTTCTTTAAGGTGCAGAAAATAGCGCCTACCGACGCGAATATCCTGATCCTGGGCGAGAACGGCACGGGGAAGGACCTGATCGCGAAGGCCATCCACCAGCATTCGCTGCGGGCGGAAAAGCCTTACATTAAGGTGGATGTGGGGGCATTGACGGAGACTTTATTCGAAAGTGAGCTATTCGGCCATAAGAAGGGGGCCTTTACGGATGCGCGGGAGGATCGGATAGGGCGGTTCGAGAGTGGCAACGGGGGAACGCTTTTCCTGGATGAGATCGGGAATATTTCCCTGCACCAGCAGGCCAAGCTGCTATCGGTCTTACAGAACCGCCAGGTAACGAGGCTGGGGGCCAATCAAAGCGTGCCTATCGATATCCGGCTGATCTGTGCGACCAATGTTCCGCTGACGGAGCTGGCGAATGAGACCCGGTTCCGGAAAGATCTTATCTACCGGATAAATACCGTGGAGATCGTCGTGCCGCCACTCCGGAAGCGGGAGGACGACATCGTCCTGCTGGCGAAACATTTCGATCGTATTTATACGAACAAGTATATGAAGCCGCTGCATGATTTCGACAGCAAGGCGATAGAAAAGCTGAAGTCTTACCATTTCCCCGGAAATGTACGGGAGCTGCAATATACCATCGAGCGGGCGGTGATCATGGCCGAAGGGGATGTACTGCAGCCCAAGGACCTTATCTTCAGCCCTATAGAGTCAGCGGCGCCCAAGACGGACGAACCGCAGGACCTGGACCTGAAGCTGAGCACCATCGAAAAGAACGCCATCCTGAAGGTGATAGAAAAACATAGCGGAAACATCAGCAAGGCTGCCAAGGAGCTGGGGCTGACCCGGACGGCGCTGTACCGGCGGCTGAGCAAATACGATATTTGATGCCCAAACTTTTTAAACGTTACCAGGAGAGGATACTGATCCGGGTGCTCTTGATGTTCCTGACGCTTTCGTTGGCTTCGTTCTTACTGGTCAAGGGCTGGTATGAGCGGCTGGCCTTGCTGCTGCCCATCATCATCGTCCAGCTGGTAGACTTCTACAACTTTCATCGTAAGGCGCAGCAGGAGGTGGAGCAGTTTGTGGAATCCATTCATTACCGCGATTTTTCCAGGTATTTCGATGTCAAGGAGGCGCCGTTGGAGCTGCAGTCCCTGCGTCAGGGATTCAATGAGATCAACAGCACCTTTAAGCTCATGGGCCGGGAGAAGGAGACGCAGTACCAGTATCTGCAGAAGATCCTGGAGCTGGTGAATACGGGTATCCTGTCTTATGAGAATAAGACGGGCGAGATCGGCTGGATGAATGAGTCCTTTAAGAACATGCTGGGCGTGCCGTATCTGAAGACCATCGGGTCGCTGGAGCGGCGGGATGCCAATCTATACCAGGAGATACTCGCTTTAAGGCCCGGGGAAAGCAAGATCGTTTCGCTGACGAAAGATAAGAATGTTTACAAGGCGTTGATGGCGGCTACGGCCTTCCAGACGGATGGGCGGGTATACAAGCTAGTGGCTTTCCAGGACGTGAACGAGGCTTTGGATGAGACGGAGGCAAAGGCCTGGCAGCGGCTGTTGAGCGTGATGACGCATGAGATCATGAATTCCGTGGCGCCGATCTCCAGCCTGGCCGAGACGATGCTCTACCGGCTGCAGGAGTCTGCAAAGCTGCTGGAAGGGCAGCCCGGGGCTTTGGAGGACCTGGAGCTGGGTATCGGGACGATACGGCGGCGGAGCGAGGGGCTGCTGAAATTTGCGGAGACATATAGAAACTTAAATAAGATCACCACGTTGAACCTGAAGCGGGTTTATGCGCGGGATCTTTTCGAGACCCTTCATGTTCTGATGGAGCCTACGCTCGAGCAGAAGAATATCGAGATGGATATATTGTTGATCGATACCGATCTATCGCTTGAGGCCGATACCAATCTCATAGAGCAGGTGCTGATCAACCTGGTGGTGAATGCCATAGATGCGGTGAAGGAGCGGGCGGAGCCGTCGATCACCTTGTCGGCCTATGCTGGCAGCAATGGCCGGGCCATTATCAAGGTCTCGGATAATGGGATGGGGATGTCGCCTGAGGTCATGGACAATATCTTTATACCTTTTTTCAGCACGAAGAAGACGGGTAGTGGGATTGGGCTGAGTCTCTGTAAGCAGATCCTGCTGCTGCATAAGGGGAATATACAGGTGCAGTCGGCTGAAGGGGTGGGAAGCTCCTTTTTATTGCATTTTTAAGGGGTTAGCTTTGGGCGATCCACTTCTTGAAGGAGGCGGCGTTCTCCTGGCTGATGATGATCTCTTCGTTCACCGGTAGGGTGAGCTCTACGCTGATCTTACTTCTTTCCAGGGGCTTGAAGCGTTTGATATAGTTGGCGTTGATGATATACTTGCGATTGGCCCGGTAAAAGATGTTCTTATCCAGCTCTTCTTCCAGTTCGCTGAGGTTGCTGAGCTCCGCCATATATTTCCGGTTTTCTTTATCTACCAAAAAGATCAGCTTGTGCTCGGTGAAGAAATAGGCGGCGTCTTCGACGCGGACGGCCTGGAATTCAATGCCTTTTCTTACCAGTATGCGGGACCGTTTGCGGTCATGGCTGCCGAGGTAATCGGGCAGGGAGTGATGGCCGTGATCGTGGCTGGTGAAGAGGCCTGAATTGTTGATCATTGCCCGGGAATTGATCCGATCCGGAGAATTGCCCCGGCCATTTATCTGATCCGGAGAATTGATCCGTTCCGGAGAATTGGCAAAGTGGTCGCGGAGGGCCTTATACTTTTTAATGGCGTTCTTCAATTTGTCCTGGCTAATAGGTTTTAGCAAGTAGTCTATGCTGCTATATTCGAAGGCCTGGTTAAGGTATTTATCGTAGGCGGTAGTGAAGATAACGGGGCAGGTGACGTCACAGGCCTTGAAGATATTAAAGGAGAGCCCGTCCGAGAGCTGGATATCCATGAGGATGAGGTCAGGTTGAGGGTTCCGGTTCAGCCAACGGATCGTCTCGTCTACGCTATTGCAGCCTGCTACCACATCTATGTTCTCGTCTATGGCTTGCAGCTCTTCGATGAGGTTTTCTGAAGCGGGCCGTTCATCTTCCACAATAAGGACTTTCATCTGGCTAGGTTTTGTTGATCAAAAGTAGTTACGATTCTCTTTAGTTGTTTACCGTTTATGTAGATTAAGACGTACGAAACATGCAAATGTTGCACCGAAATCAATAAAAACCCTACTGGACTAGCGATTAAATTAAAACTGGACGATTCGTTGAATTAAACCGGACGATCATTGAAATTAAAACCGGATGATCGGCAGCTTCACGGTAAAGGATTCGAAATTATTTTCTATCTGGATATTGCGTTTTGTGAGCAGTTTGTATCGGTTATCGAGATTGCTGAGCCCTATTTTGGACGTGGGCTGGGGGTTGTTGCGGCGGTTCATGATATTGCGGACGATGACATAATCGGCCGAAATGGAGACATCGATGGACAGGGGTTTCTTTTCGCTGAATTCGTTATGCTTGATGGCGTTCTCAACCAGTGCCTGGAGGGAGATCGGGGGAATGAGGAAATTCTCTGCAGAGAGGTCGGTGATCTCTATGACCATGCAGATCGCGTCGGCGAAGCGGATCTTCAGCAGGTAGAAATAATTGCTGATGAATTCTATCTCTTCCCTTAACAGGACAAGGTCCCGTTCTTTATTGCTGAGAATATAACGGTAGACCCTCGCGAGGGTGTCGTTGTAGAGGCGGGCATTCTTGGGGTCACGGGTGATGAGGAAGGACAGGGTATTGAGGGAAT
>JAMFRX010000078.1 GCA_026224995.1 Puia dinghuensis | reverse complement strand
CGGTCCTTTCGGACGGCGTAGACCACCAGCAGCAGGGGAAGGAGGAAGACGAGCCCGTCGGCGACCAGGAAGCTCGACGGATGGGCGATCATATAGCGCGGCAGACCAGTGGCGATCAGGGCCAGCTCGGTGAGGTCCCGGTTATATTGAAAAAACTGGGGCTGGACCTGCGAAAGCAGCCGGTGGTCGGGGATGAAGAACAGGAAGACGGCGAAATAGAACAGGCAATAGACCGAGAGCACGAAGTTTTTATCACGGGTATAGGTCATGCTGGATGGCTAAAGATGAATATAGGGTTCTTGACGGATCAATTGCAGGCGGCCTTCCTGCCAGCGATACCAGCCCCGGGAGACATCCAGGACCCCAATGGGATGCCCCAGGAGGCCTGTGAGGTAGATTTTATACCAGGGCGGGAAATTACCGGCATTGTACAGATTGGGGCTCAACCGATCATACAGGGCGCCGAGGCCTGCCCGGCGCAGGCCCTGCTGCATTTTTTCCTTGTCGAAGACGAAATCCCTGGTGCGTTGCTGCTTTTCGAAGGCTGCCAGCGGCGTCTGGACCATATCCCACCTATAGGGGGACAGATCCTCCGGCCGCAGGGTCCGGCCGTCTACGGTGACCCGGAATACTTCCAGGCTGTCCGGCCGGGCGAAGGACTCGGAGAACATTCCGTAGTGCACAAAGGGAAAAGCGGTGACGGAATGGGCCAGATCGATGCCGATCTGGAGGATCATAAAGCCGATGAACAACCCCTTCATAAGGCTAAAAATACGTAGATTTGCACCGAATGAAAAATATACGGAATTTTTGTATTATCGCCCATATCGACCACGGAAAGAGTACCCTCGCAGACCGGTTGCTGGAAATGACTAATACTATCTCTGCCCGGGACATGCAGGCACAGGTGCTGGATGACATGGACCTGGAGCGGGAGAAGGGGATCACCATCAAGAGCCACGCCATCCAGATCAATTATGCGGCGAATGGGCAGAAATATATCCTGAACCTTATAGATACGCCGGGTCACGTGGATTTTAGCTACGAAGTGAGCCGGGCCCTGGCCGCCTGTGAAGGGGCCCTTCTGCTGGTAGACGCCACCCAGGGCATCCAGGCGCAGACGATCTCCAACCTTTACCTGGCTATGGAGAACGACCTGGAGATCATTCCGGTTATCAATAAAATTGATATGGACGGCGCCATGGTCGACGAGGTCAAGGACCAGATCATCGAGCTCATCGGTTGCAAACCCGAGGATATCCTCCTGGCCAGCGCCAAGACCGGGCTGGGCGTCCAGGGGATCCTGGATGCCATCGTGGAGAAGGTCCCGGCGCCCAAAGGCGATCCGTCGGCGCCCTTGCAGGCCCTGATCTTCGACAGCGTCTTCAACTCCTTCCGGGGTATCATCGTGTATTACCGTATCCTGAACGGCAGCATAAAGAAAGGCGATATCGTCAAATTTGTTTCCACCGATCTGAGCTATGGGGCCGACGAGGTCGGCGTGCTCAAGCTGGCGCTTGACCCCCGGCCGGAAGTGAGCACCGGCGACGTAGGCTATATCATTACCGGCATAAAAAATGCGAAAGAGGTCAGGGTGGGGGATACCATCACGCTTGCCAACAATCCTAACCCGCAGATGATCCAGGGCTTCCAGGAAGTGAAGCCGATGGTCTTCGCCGGTATCTTCCCGGTAGATACGGACGATTTTGAAGAGCTGCGGGATTGCATGGACAAGCTCCAGCTGAACGACGCGTCGCTGACGTACGAGCTCGAGACCTCTCAGGCCCTGGGCTTCGGCTTTCGCTGCGGCTTCCTGGGCATGCTCCACATGGAGATCATCCAGGAACGGCTGGAAAGGGAGTTCAACCAGACCGTGATCACCACCGTCCCCAACGTAAGCTTCGTAGCTCATACCAGCAATGGTGAGGTCGTCATCGTCAACAATCCTTCCGAGATGCCCGAGCCCACCCGCATAGAGCGCATCGAAGAGCCCTATATCCGGGCCCAGATAATCACCAAGCCCGATTATATCGGGAATATCATGACGCTTTGCCTCGGCAAGCGGGGGAATTTGCTCAACCAATCCTACCTGACCACGACCCGTGTGGAGCTCGTCTTCGAGATGCCGCTGACGGAGATCGTCTTCGACTTCTACGATAAGCTGAAGAGCCAGACCAGGGGCTATGCTTCCTTCGACTACCAACCGATAGACAGGAGGGACAGCGATATCGCCAAGATGGATATCCTGCTGAATGGGGATAAGGTGGATGCGCTGAGCGCGTTGATCCACCGCAGCCGCGCCGCCGACTTCGGCCGGAAGCTATGCGAGAAGCTCAAGGAGCTGCTGCCCCGGCAGCAATTCCAGATCGCCATCCAGGCCGCCATCGGCGCCAAGGTGATCGCGCGCGAGACGATTAGCGCCCTCCGCTAGGACGTTACCGCCAAATGTTATGGCGGGGACATCAGCCGTAAGCGCAAGCTGCTGGAAAAGCAGAAAGAGGGTAAGAAGCGGATGCGGCAGATCGGTAATGTGGAAGTTCCCCAGGAAGCGTTCTTAGCCGTCCTGAAGCTGGACGAATAAACGAATATAGTATGCGCACCCCGTTGCAGAAAGGGGAGAAGATCCTCCTCGTAACGTATAGCAGCTGGACCTCGCTCATAGGTCCTGTGCTCGTCGCCCTGATAGGGATAACGGCCGCCGTGCTGCTGGTCATCCATCAGATGGTCTGGGGCTGGCTGCTCGCCCTGCTGGGTATCCTGTACTGGCTGATCCGCTACTACGGCTGGAAGGTCAATATCTGGGTGGTGACCAATTTTCGCGTCATCGACGAGGCGGGGATGGTCAGCCATTATGCCAAGGAAAGCCCACTGGACAAGATCAACAACGTCTCCTATGACCAGACGGTCGGCGGCAGGCTCTTCAACTATGGGCATGTAGAGATCCAGACGGCCGCGGAAGCGGGGGCCACCGACTACTACAATGTCAATCACCCCAAGCGGCTAAAGGATACGATAACCGCCGCGCAGGCCGACTACAAGAGCTGGCAGTATAGCGATCAGGCCACGCGGATGGCGGCGGCCATGGATGCCCGTACTGTTGCCGCGCCGAGGGCCGATGCCCCACAGGTCGCGGCCGAGCTGGAAAAATTATTTGAGCTGAAGATGAAGGGGGCCTTGTCGGAAGAAGAATACCAGCGGGCCAAGAGCCGGCTGCTGGGGCATTAATTAGTCAAAGCTCTGAAAGACGTCATTCAGGGTTCTGAAGGACGTCATTGAGGTTTCTTCTTCACGTTCTTAT
>JAMFRX010000664.1 GCA_026224995.1 Puia dinghuensis | reverse complement strand
CGGCCTTCGCGCGGAGAACACCAATCTGAAAGGAACATCAACGGGCTACAAGCAGGACAATAGCGACTACACCGCTTACGACTCCGCTTTCACCCGGCATTATACGAACCTCTTTCCCAGCGCTTCCATCACCTATAACAAGAACCCGGTGAAGCAATGGACCCTCAACTACAGCCGGCGGATCGACCGGCCGGCCTACCAGGATCTAAATCCCTTTCAATTCAAATTGGACGACTATACCTTCTCGCAGGGAAATACGCTGTTACGGCCACAGTATACCAACAGCGTGGGCCTCACCTTCCTGTACAAGTATGCGCTGACGGTTACGCTCAACTACAGTCATGTCCAGGACCTGTCCACCACCCTTGTGGATACTACCGATGGTTCCAAGGCGATCATTCGAAAGGAAAATCTGGCCAACCAAAATATCGCCAGCCTCAACCTGAGCTATCCTTTCCAGTACAAATGGTACAGCGTGTTCGTCAACGTCAGCAGCTTCTACGAAATGAACAAGGCGAACTTCGGCGCCGGCAGGACCGTCAACCTAAACGTCTTCAACACCACCATCTTCTCTCAGCATAGCATCCGGCTGGGTGGAGGCTGGACAGGGCAGATCACGCAATACTTTACCTCCCCGAGCATCCTGCAGGCCACGCTGGAAAGCCATTCCATGTGGAGCATAGATGGTGGTCTTCAAAAGTCTGTTCTCAGCGGGAAGGGAACGCTCAAAGCCTCGGTGACAGATATCTTCAACACTCTCCACTGGACGGCCACCAGCAATTTCGCAGGGCAGTATATCCGGACCACGGGCGGCTACGAAAGTCGGCTGCTCAAGCTCTATTTCACCTGGCATTTCGGCAATACGCAGGTGAAAGCCGCCCGGCGGCATGTCAACGGGGCCGAAGAAGAGAACAAGCGCTCAGGCGGCGGAACGCCTTGATCGGGTGGTTTTTTATTATCTTTGCCGCCCATGCAAGCGATCATCGACGACATAAAGCAGATCTATATTGACCATGCCGGTAGCGCCGCCCGGATCACGGGCCTGGAGAAGATCCCGCAATCCGGCAGCAACCGGCTCTATTTCCGCATTCTGACCAACGGTGGCTCTTATATTGCCACCTACAACGACAACGTGCGCGAGAACAAGACCTTCGTTCATTTCAGTCGTCACTTCCGGGCAAAGGGCTGCCCCGTTCCGGAGATCTATGCGGTCAATGAGGCCTATACCATCTACCTGCAGGAAGACTTCGGCGACCTCAGCCTGTTAGGAGAGCTGGAAAAGGAAGGGCATAACGACCGGGTCTACGCTTTCTTCCAGCAGAGCCTGGAACAGTTGGCCCGGCTGCAGATCCTGGGCGACGAAGGGCTGGATTACGCCCAGACCATCACCTCCCGGGAGTTCGGTAAGCAGGCCATCCTCAGCGACCTGCTGTATTTCAAATATTATTTCCTCGATACGCTGCAGATACCCTACGATAAAGAGCGGCTGATCGATGATTTCGAGGCGCTCAGCAACTATCTCACCCATGTAGATTACAAATATTTCATGTTCCGGGATTTTCAGAGCCGCAATATCATGCTGGAATCGGACAGAGTGCACTTCATAGATTTCCAGGGCGGGATGAAGGGCGCCTTGCAATATGACGTGGCCTCCTTGCTATGGCAGGCCAAGGCAGACCTTCCTGACCAGTGGAAGGACAGTCTGTTGGAATACTACATGGACTGTGCTGAAAAGCTGCTGGATAAGAAGATCGATCGGGTTCGGTTCATCAGCCAATATAACGGCTATGTTCTCATCCGGCTGCTGCAGGTGCTCGGCGCCTATGGCTTCCGGGGGCTGTTTGAACGCAAAGCGCATTTCCTGATCAGCATTCCCCTGGCCCTCCGAAATTTCAAATGGTTCCTCGGCAACAAACAGATAGGCATCGGACTGCCGGAATTCGAACGTCTCCTCGGCCTCATGGTACAGGATGAGATCGTCGGCCGCTTCGAGCCCGTGCAGGCAGACGAGCAGACGCCCCTTGTCGTGCACATCAATAGCTTCTCCTTTCGCAAGGCCCTGCCCCAGGACACGGGAGGCAACGGCGGCGGTTTCGTCTTCGACTGCCGGGGAATTCTCAATCCCGGCAGGCTTCCGGAGTTCAAATCCCAGACCGGCCGCGACAAGCCCGTCAAAGACTTTCTGGAGCAGCAGACCCGCATGCCCGAATACCTCAACAGCGTATACGATATCGTGGATATCTCCGTAGAAGACTATATCAAGCGTGGGTTCGGCAGCCTGCAGGTCAGCTTTGGCTGCACAGGCGGACAGCACCGGAGCGTATATGCGGCAGATGCCCTGGCCAGACATCTAAGGAACAAGTTCCATGTAAAGATCAACCTGCATCATGTGGAGCAGGAGGCAAAAAATTGGGTTAACTAAGCTCCATGTATTACGTCATCTATGCCGTCCTATACCTCTTATCGCTCATACCGTTGTGGCTGTTGTATGGGTTATCCGATGTCTTAGCCCTGGTGCTGTATGGCGTCATCCGCTATCGCCGGTCGGTCGTCCTCGCCAACCTGGAGGTCGCCTTCCCCGAAAAGACGAAGAAGGAACGGCTTCGCATCGCCCGGCAGTTCTACCGGAATTTTACCGACAACTTCATAGAGACCATCAAGCTCTTATCCGCCAGTGACGCATGGCTGCGGAAACGATTGGTCAT
>JAMFRX010000663.1 GCA_026224995.1 Puia dinghuensis | reverse complement strand
GCTGTTCCGCAGCCGGGCGGAGAGCGCCGTGACATCGGTGTTGTCGGCCAGCTCCACGAATACCTCCACCAGGTCATAGGCCCAGTCCGTCTGATTGTCCCTGACCTGGCTGTTCTCCGCGGCGAACAAGGCAAAGGGCGCGATGAACTCTACACCTTTGAATGCGGAGTTGGCGGGCAGGTCGGTATACACGCCTCTAACGGCTACCGTCATCTGGTTGTCGATGTGGAGCACCTGGCCCAGAGGGTCGGCGGAGCCAAAGAGTGCCTGTGCTGCGGAGGCCGAAAGCAGGATAGAAGCCCGGTCTTCCAGGGCTGTGCCCGTGCCCTGCTCCAGGTGCAGGGCCATCAGCTCGGCTGCGCCCGGCTCCATGAATTTACCTTTTTGCGTGAGCTTCTTCCCGGCATAAGCGAGCACATGGTCCCGCGTCCACCAGGACGCGACTACGCGTTTGAAGGCGCCGCCATAGGTGGTCCGCAGCTCATTGACCAGCGGATAGGGGAGGGAAGTGGTGGTAGAGATCTCGCCATTGGCGCTCTCGTTTTGCATCAGCCGGGCGATGTGATCGTAGCGGGGATTGAAGCGGTCGAAGGTGCATTCGTCATAGATCCAAAGGCCGATGAGCGCTGCGGCAGTCATGCCGATACCCAGGCCGGCGATATTGATAAAAGAGTGGATCTTATCCCGGCGGAGGTTGCGGAAGGCAACGATCAAATAGTTTTTCAGCATAGTTGGTTGTAAGCCAGGACGCAGCGAATTCAATGCCATTTTTCCACCCGCTTGGAAAACAAGGTTTTGTACTTTGTCTACCCGACGATTGTATCGCCATCGCACAAAACTTGTATCGAAACCGGACTGCCGCGTTTCACCCCGCCCGTTAATAAGTCTAATAATCAACGGCTTAAAATTTGGCATTCCAGTGGTAACCTTTTATGCATGTTCACCAACTACCTCCGTACTGCCTTGCGCAGCATGACCAAGAATAAGCTCTACAGCAGCCTGAATATCCTGGGCCTCGCCGTCGGTCTCGCGGTTGCCCTGGTCATCGGCCTCTGGGCATACTACCAGTATTCCTTCGACCGGTTCCTGCCCGGCTATGCCAACTGCTACCAGGTCCGGTACAAGGTGAACATTGGCGGCGATATTCAGACCATCAATGCCACAGCCCTTCCCCTGGCCGAGGCGCTGAAGCGTGAGATCCCCGAGGTCCGGTATGCCGTTCATACGGATTATACCGCAGCGCATGGCCTGGTCGCCGGCGCCAACCAGCTCTATCTGCCCGGCATAGGCGCGGGTGCCGACTTCCTGCAGCTCTTTCGTTATAAGCTGCTGCGTGGCGATGCCGTCACGAGCCTGACGGACCGGTATTCTATTGTCGTCTCTGCTTCTACGGCGAAGGCCTTGTTCGGCAACGAAGACGTCATAGGCAAATTGGTGCGCATCGACAATGAACACGACCTGAAGGTCACAGCCGTCATGGCCGACCTGCCGGACAATGCGACGCTCAAGTTCAGCTATATCCTGCCTCTATCTTATAAAGTTAACGAGGCGCAGGGCCATTGGGGCTACAACGTTTTCGAGACCTTCGTGGCCTTGCAGCCCGGAACGGACTATGCCAGGGTCGCGCCGCGGCTGAAGAGCATCCTGCAGAAGTATAGTCCCGACGAATACAGCGCCGTCAAGGCCGAGGTCTTCCTTCAGCCCATGAAGGACTGGCATCTTTTCACCGACTTTAAAAATGGCGTCGCCGTAGGCGGGATGATCGACTATGTGCGGCTCTTCCTGATCATCGGGGTGCTGGTCCTCGCCATCGCGTGCATCAACTTCATGAACCTGTGCATTGCCCGCGGAGAGCGCCGGGCCAAAGAGGTGGGCATTAGAAAGGCCATCGGCGGCAGGCGGATCAACCTGATCGTTCAGTTTTTGACGGAAACGGTGCTTCTCGTCCTGGTCGCTTTCTTTGTCGCCCTGGTGCTGGTGCAGCTGAGCCTGCCCTGGTTTAGTGAGATCACCGGCTGCCAGCTTTCGGTGCCGTACGGGAGCGGGATGTTCTGGCTGACGATGCTGGGCTATGTTCTGTTTACGGGGGTGCTGGCGGGCGCCAGACCGGCCTTCTATCTTTCGGGGTTTCGGCCGGTGAAAGTGCTAAAGGGAAAGCTCAATAGCTGGCGGAGCGCTTCCTGGCCGGCCAAGATCCTGGTGATCGCCCAGTTCTCCTGTTCCATTGCCCTCATCAGCAGCACCATCATAGTCTACCAGCAGATAGAGCATGCCAGGGACAGGGCGGCAGGATATGATATCGATCGATTGATGACGACGGATATGGGCGGCAGCCTGCGGCAAAATTATCCGGCCCTCCGGAACGACCTGCTGGCCAGCGGGCTGGTATCCGCGGTCACGCGGGCCGATGGCGGTACGACGACCATCCGCTCCTGGTGGGGCGTCGATCAATGGCCGGGCAAGCAGCCGAATGACAACCTTGCCATGGCTACCGTTTTCGTGGATGAGGCCTATTTCAAGACGCTGGGCATGAAGCTGGTTGCGGGAAGAGAATTTGCGGCGGCGGATACGGGGAGCACAGTGGCGGGTAGCGGGATGGCCGGCGGTCAGGGGGACGCAGGCAACCAAGGGACAAGTGGCGCAGGGTCGGCGGCCGGGACCGGCAACATGGCCGGTCCGGTCGGCTCGGTCATCATCAACGAAGCAGCAGCCCGGCGGCTCCGGCTGAGCTCTCCGCTCAATCAATACATCGTCATGAATGGAGGCCAGTGGAAACTGCGGGTAGTCGGCGTTGTGAAGGATGCGCTGATGCTTTCTCCGTATTCCCCGGCCGAGCCGACCTTCTTCCTCAACCGGC
>JAMFRX010000662.1 GCA_026224995.1 Puia dinghuensis | reverse complement strand
TATATAAAGGCAATGGCCGGTCGCAGAAGCTCAAATACCACATCCAGACCAGCGGCCGCAGCCTCCATGCCCAGGAGATCGACTTCAACGATATCCGGACTACCCTGCAGGCCTTGTACGCCATTTACGACAACTGCAATTCCCTGCATACCAACGCCTATGACGAAGCGATCACCACCCCTACAGAGGAGAGCGTACGCCGGGCAATGGCCATCCAGCTCATCATCAACCGGGAGCTGGGCAGCGCCAGGACCGAGAACTTCATCCAGGGCAGCTTCGCTATAGAAGAGCTCACCGACCTGGTGGAAGAGGCGGTGATGGCGGAATTCGACCGGCTCAACGACCGCGGAGGCGTGCTCGGAGCCATGGAGCGAATGTACCAGCGTAACAAGATCCAGGAGGAAAGCCTTCATTACGAAAGCGTCAAGCATAGCGGGGAGCTGCCCATCGTAGGCGTTAATACCTTCCTCAACAGCAAAGGCTCGCCTACGATCCTCCCGGGAGAAGTCATCCGCAGCACCAAAGAAGAAAAAGATCTTCAGATCCATAACCTGCAGGCCTTCCGCAAGAGGAATGCCCACCGGAGCGCGGCCCTGCTGGATCGGCTGAAAACCGTAGCCGTGGGCAATGGCAATCTCTTCCAGGAGCTCATGGAAACGGTAAAATACTGTACTCTCGGTGAGATCACCAACGCCTTGTACGAAGTTGGCGGGCAATATCGGCGGAACATGTAAATTTGCGTATGGCGCAACCGATAGTATCCATCGCATTTAAAAAGGACATCAGGCAACAGCAGGAATCAATAACGATCTTAGCCGCCGACATCGGCGGAACGAAGACGAATATCGCGCTGTACCAATCAGACCGCAACGGCCTCAGCGTGCTCAATCAAAAAAGGTATGTCTCGAAGGACTACCCCTCCCTCTCAGCTATAGTTCACGATTTTTCCAGCGGCACGCTGCCAGCCCGGATCTCTGCCGCAGTGGCCGGGCCCGTGGTCAACGGCAAGAGCAAGCTGACGAACCTGCCCTGGGTGCTGGACAGCGAAGCCATGAGTAAAGAAATGAACGTGCCCGTGCATTTTATCAATGACCTCGAAGCAACGGCCTACGGCCTTGCCGGCCTTGGCAAGGACGAGCTGGCGACCCTCGCCGCCGGCGATCCGGAAGCCAAGGGCAATATCGCCATCATCGCCCCCGGCACCGGCCTGGGCGAAGCCGGACTCTTCTGGGATGGGCAAGCCTACCATCCCTTCGCCACCGAAGGCGGCCACAGCGATTTCGCACCCCGCACGGAAAAAGACGTACAGCTTTTTTATGCGTTGCAAAAACAATTCGGTCATGTGAGCTGGGAGAGGCTGGTCTCCGGCATGGGTATAAAGAACATCTTCAATTGCCTTGTGAAAAGTCGCAAGGAGCCGATACCGGAATGGTTATCCCAACGCCTGGAAGAAGAAGATCCTGCGGCCGTCATCAGCGAGTGTGCCCTCAAGCATACCGACCTCCTCTGTGCCGAGACCATGGAGCTTTTCGTCCGCTACCTGGCGACGGAAGCATCCAGCCTCGTCCTGAAGCTCATGGCCACTGGCGGCCTCTTCCTCGCCGGCGGCATCCCGCCGAAGATCCTGCCGCTGCTGCAAAGCGACAACTGGACAAAGAACTTCGATAACAATGGCCGTATGCATGAGCTGTCCGACAGGGTACCCGTCCACGTGGTCCTGAATGATAAGATGGCTTTGCAGGGAGCTGCCTACTACGGCGCCTATAGCATGTAGAGCTTCTGACACTTCGGGCAGTAGAAAGCCCGTCGCTTCCGCTTCCCCAGGTGCTTGACCTTCACCAGCGGGATATGGTCGCGTGGACACTCTTTCTTCGCATGCGCCAGCCAGTGCTTTCTCAGCTCAAAGGCCTTCTTCCATTTTAGAAAGTCAAAGCTGTAATTACGGGCCTCCTCGATCAGCTCCGTGAGCTTCCTGGGAGGAAGCGCCCCGACCCTGCTTTCGGGATGAACGCGGATGCGGAACAACACTTCATTCTTTATGATATTGCCGACCCCGGCAAAGATATCCTGGTCCAGCAGGGCATCGCATACCAGCTCTTCCGGCTCAGCCTTCAGCTTCTTCCTCGCCTTCCTGGCATCCCAGTCCTCGTTCATCACATCCCCGCTCCAGTCATACAGTTCGTCCAGGTCGCCCTCCAGCAGCTTCACCGAGCAGGCATAGAAATAGAGATCGCCCGTCTTGAAGTGCAGGTGCAGCCGCGGATGGGGCTTCGTCTGCCCATTGATGCTGTAAGAGCCGAATAGCATAAAATGGATACGTACCGTCGTCTTGGACAGCACGATGAGGAAATGCTTTCCCCAGGATTGGAAGGCTATTACCTTTTGCCCGGCCAGGCCGGAGATATCCACTTTGGTGTTGCCCGCAGCCGCGAGGATCTTTTTTCCCGCAAAGGCTTGGACTTGTTCTTTCAGGATGATGATGGAAGGACCTTCTGGCATAATATGTCCTACGCAAAAGGCAAACCAGGCTTGTACAATTATGCCCCGGCTGATTTTATGTTCCAGTTAACGGAAGAAGAGTTTAAAAACTTGAAATCGCAAAATGCGACATCAAGATGGGGAGGTCGCAGGAAACTGGAAAGGAGGGTAGAGGGGCATGACGGTCATAGCTCCAACCCTTTTACAGGAAGATAGGTCTCACTGCGGCCCGGCCAGGTAAGGACCACGCCGGGTGGCGGCCCGCCGGCTTATTTTTTCCGGGCTACCTTTTTCACAGCCTTTGCGGATTTGGATGCGACTTTAGCAGGGGCTCGTTTGGCTGCCGGGGCTACTTTTTTTGCTGGGGACTTTTTGACCGGGGTTACTGCCTTTTTGGTTGCTTTAGCGACCTTTTTCTTGGCGGGGCTTTTCGCTCTTCCCTTGGCGGCTTTTACAGGTTTTTTGTGGCCAATTTTCTTTATGGCTTTTTTTACTGCGGTGATCTTCTCAGCGGTAACTTCTACAACTTTGTTCTTTCCTTCAATGATCTCTTCGCCAAGCACAGAAAAGGCTTCTCCAGCCAGGGCAAAAAAACCTTTGCCATCATGATTATTTGTAGGGGGCGGTGTTTTCTTTGCTTTACTCATATTGCTTTTTTTATGAAAGTACGTAAAATGGAGGTGGGAACGCTGGCAGGCATACAAGGTTCTAAACCATTTATACACATTAAAAAGTGATGAGCATTGCTGAATAGAGCCGTGCCTGACTTGGCGGTTCGATTCTTGCATATGAACCTTGGATCCCCATTTAAATGGGATTTCTGAACATATGGAAAAATTACAAAAGCTTGAGCTAATGGACAAGGTCCAGCGGGAACTTGAAGACCTGCAGAAAAGTCAGACTTCGGTACTTAAGAAGCTGTCCCAGATCGCTGCTCACAATATTACGCTAAGCGTAGATGTTTTGAACGAAAAGCTGCCGGATCTTGAAGAGAAGATAGATGCCAGCCTGACAATCACGACAGAATTGTCCGAAGCCTTTGGCGCTTATCGCGATAAGTTTTTTGCGGAAAATAAGTTGGCGGGCGTGGTCGATCCAACTGCGTAAATAAAAAATTCTTATACATTTGTAACTTATGCATCTTTTTTTGATGTAAATTAGACATCAAATTACGATGCATGCAGATGTACATCAAGTTCCTACCGTTGTTTATTGTATTGAATGCTG
>JAMFRX010000661.1 GCA_026224995.1 Puia dinghuensis | reverse complement strand
GTGAGCACTGTCGAAGGCACCGATACGGGAAACCAATAATTCTTCGGCGTGTACTGCGCCGAGGAAAGGGAATCGCCGCCGGCTTTGATCACGGCGGAAGACTGCAGCGTAAAATGGGTAAGCTTGACAAGTCGGACAGGCTGCGCGAACAGCACGACAGGTAAAAAAGCGAGGCCGAAGAGAGCAGTGGACTTTAGCATCGTTAGTAGTCTAGTTTGGATAAATAATCATAATCTATCCGGATGCTTTCGAACGCCGAATGGGTGTATTCTTCCTGCTCGAGGAAGAAATGTCTCATGCCGGACTGCTTCGCATGTTGCAGGAGGCCTTTGATGTCGACCTGCCCTTTGCCGAACTCGGTGCTTTGCTTGCGGGCTTTGTCCATGTCTTTGAGGTGCCATAGGTGAAAGCGGCCGGGATATTGGCTAAAGTAATGAAAAGGATCGTGACCGGCAGCTACTACCCAGCCAAGGTCCATTTCCATGGTCACCAGGGAGGGGTCGGTATATTTCAGGAGGACGTCGTAGAGGACCTGTCCGTCTACGGTGTCGAACTCCGAGTCGTGGTTGTGATAGCCGAAGTGGAGGCCGGCTTTCTTGCATTCCTCTCCTAATTTGTTGAAGGCTTCGGCCGATTGCTTGTAGTGGTCCACCGTCTGACCTTGTGAGGGCAGCACGGCCGAGATGATATATTCCTGACCGGTCTCGGTAGCCTCTTCCAGGGATTTTTTCCAGTCGTTGTCTACATGGATGTGGCCGCTGCGAAGGCGCATTCCGAGGTCCTGACTGATCTTGCGGATCTCTTTTGGCTTCAGGCCATAATAGTTGCCCTTGTCGCTGCGGGCCGATTCCAGCTCTTTGAAGCCGATGGCAGCCAGCTGCTTGAGGGTGCCTGTGGCATCGGCCAGCATCTCCTTGCGTACGGTATATAATTGGATGCCGATATTTTTGACCCTGGCATCGGGCGCTGACCGGGCCAGCCGAGGGAGGAGGAGGCTGCCTGCTGCGAGAAGTGTTGAAGTCCTGACGAAATCACGTCTGGAAACGGAAGAATGATTTTTCTGCATAATGCAATCGTTTTGAAGAATGAACTAAAGGTCGCTATTGCTGATAAAGGCAATTCTTTTTCCATCTGGTGACCAGGACGGTGTATTCATCGATCCCTGTCCACCGTAAATATACGCCAGCACTTTGGGCGTGCCCTTTCCGTCGATGGGCAGCAGGCGAATGTAAACGTGCTTGTAGGGGGGATGGATGTTTGCCGGCGTCTCCTCCTTTAGAAAGGTGAGGTAGACAAACCATTTGCCGTCGGGCGAGATATGCGCGAACCAGTTGTTATAATCGTCATTGGTCACCTGCTCCTGCTGGCTGCCGTCTGGCTTCATCCTCCAGATCTGCATGAGACCGCTGCGGACGGAGTTGAAATAGATCCACTGCCCGTCAGGCGTATATTCCGGTCCATCGTCCAGGCCAGGAGTTGTTGTCAGCCTGGTCTCTTTGCCGCCTTCGGCAGAGACCTTATAGACGTCGAATTCGCCGTTGCGTTCGCCGCAGAAGACCATATCCTTGCCATCCGGCGACCAGCCGTGGAAATAGGAAGGGCCTTTGGGCGTAATCTGCCTGGGTATGCCGCCGGTGATGGGAACGGTGTAGATGATCGAGCCGCCTAGTTCCTTAACGAAGTTGCTAAGGCCGAGCATCTTACCGTCGAAAGAAATGACATGGTCGTTGTTGTTGTTATTGACGGTACCGGTTTTCACGGCCTGTGGGCTGCGGGAGGCGAGGTCGAAATTGTAGATGGTGCCTTTGGCATCGTTGAAGATCAGGCTCTTCCCATCCGGAGTCCAGTTAGGCGCTTGAATGGAATAGGGAACGCTGTAGATCGTTTCCCGGCTGCCGGAGCCTATTTCCAGGACCTCAAGGTTGCTGCCGAGGGTCATCTGCGTCGATTGGTTGGATTCGCCTTTATAGGGAATCGTGATGCTGACGTTGCTGAAGACGCCGGTCTCGAGCACGTCGGAATTGTGCGAGCCTACGAAGAGACCGATGTAGACCTCGTCGCCCAGGTCGACGCCTGTGAGGGTATCGGTCTGGAAGGTGTCACCATAGATCGCGGCCCGCATAATAAATACACCCCCCTTCCGCTCTAGCTGGATAATATTGGCGTGGGTCATCTTGAGGCGGTGTTCCTGTGTTGGTGCGCCCGCAGTCGGACGCCACTGGAGGGAGGTAAGTCCGTCGCCATGTTCTACAGCATTTACATGAGGAGAATTGCCGTCCAGGCTTTTGCGGACCATCCAGCCCACTTTCCGGTGGTAGCCGACCCAGGTTCCCAGGAACTCAGCGCGGGTGTATAAGATGAAATCTCCTTTGATCTTCTTCCACACATATTGAAATTCATCATGGTCGGCCCAGACGTTATAGCCTGCGCCCGAAATGACATATTGACGTGTTTCCGGGATAAAATTGGCCGAACCTGGCTTCACATTGGTACCGATATCCCCATGGCCTTCGAAGATGCCTACCGATTGAGCGGAGGCGGGAAGGGCGGTCAGGGTAAGGAAGCTTAAGAGTAGCAGCAAAGCGTTAGATTGAAAAGATCTCATCGAAGGGCAATTAAATGGTTTTAGAAAGAACGCATCCGTTAGCACAACAAATTTATAGTTGAATTGCTCAGCCGGCTAGTTTTTGACTACATCTATACTACATCATGCCTGAAAAACAGCCTTAAATCATGGATTTTGCCACATCACTGCTACATCAAAAAGCGTCGACAGCCAGAAGGGCTACTTCCGGGTCTGGGGCATGCTTCAAAATATGCTACCTTTAATATGATAACGCCATATGTCTAATATGAAGGGAAAAAATTGCTTACTAGGCGCTGTTTTTTGCTTGTGGATGGGCCTGACCGGTTTGGGCCAGAACACTATCGGCATCCCCGATATCATTAATTACCCCAGAAATGTCTACAATGCCGGCACGCAGAACCGGGGCATCGTCCAGGACCGCAATGGTGTCATGTATTTTGCCAATTATCAGGGGTTGTTGAGCTTCGACGGCAATTATTGGAAGGACTATCCCCTCCCCAACAAGACGGTGGTTCGCTCAATCGCCATAGGAAAAGATGGCCGTATCTATGCCGGGGGTCAGGATGATTTTGGCTACTTCTCGCCCGACAGTAAGGGGAGGCTAGTCTATACCTCCTTGAAAAATCTGCTTTCTGCAAAAAACTACTCTTTTTCCGATATCTGGAACATCGTCGCCTATGGTAATGATGTTTTTTTCCTGTGCCGGGAAAAGATCTTTCAGCTCAACAACAAGACCATCACTGTTTATCCCGCGGGATCGGAATGGCTGTTCCTTGGAGAGAGTAACCACCAGCTGATAGCCCAGGATGGCAGGAACGGGCTGCTGGAATTCAGGGATGGCCTGTGGACCCCTTTTGTAAAGGAGAGCGCGCTGCCGGGCAGCTATCTGGCCACCTGCCTTTTTCCCCTGAACAAGGACAGCAGCTTCCTTGGCACGGTGAATACCGGCTTTTATTTCCTTGCCAATAATAAGCTCACCCCTTTCCACTTTGCCGGGCAGGATCCTTTCAGCAACGAGCGGGTGCTGACCGCCATCGCCGTCAACAAGGACTGGCTGGCTATCGGAACCAATCTGGACGGGACCTATATCGTCAACAAGCAGGGTGAGATCATCCAAAACATCTCCCGGAAAGAAGGGCTGCAGAATAACAATGTCCTCATGTTGTTCCTGGACCGGAATAAAAATCTCTGGGTCGGGCTGGACAATGGCATCGACCTGGTCGCCTACAATAATTCCATCAAGCACATCTATCCTGAAAAGCTGAACGAAGGATTGGGCTATACGTCTATTATATATAATAAGGAGCTATTCGTCGGCACCAGCAACGGGCTCTATTCGTTGCCGATGGACGATAGAGACGATTTCAGCTTCCTGCGGGGCGAGTTCAAGTCCATACCCGGCACCAAGGGGTCGACCTGGGGACTGACGGAGATCAACGGCTGTCTGTTGCTGGGTCATCATGACGGCGCCTACCAGGTTCGGAATGACCAGCTGATCCCTATCGATACCCATTCCGCCTACTGGACCTTTCTGCCCTACTCCAATGTCCTTCCTTCTGCCCTGGTGATGGGTGGCAGCGATGTGGGGATCGACATGCTGCGGTACGAGAACAACCACTTCGTGAGACAGGACAAGCTGCCAGGCTTCGAGACATCTGCCGAGTTCATGGCCCTCGATAACAACAATACCGTCTGGGTGGCGCACCCTTACCGCGGCGTATACAAGATCGACCTCAACGACCTGGTCCATCCGCAGGTAAAGCTATATACAGAGAAGAATGGCCTGCCTTCCTATCTGAAGAATCACCTTTTCAAGGTAAAAAATCATATAGTGATCGCCACGGAAAAGGGGGTCTATGAATACAACGTTCAGCGGGATGTCTTCGAGCTGTCTGCCTATTTCAAGGGGTTTTTCGGCGAAAGGAATATCCGGAGCCTTAAAGAGGACGACTCCGGCAATATCTGGTTTATAGAGGATAACAGTCTGGGCGTCGTCGATCTTTCCGGCACTCAGCCGGAGACGATCTATTTCCCCGAGCTGAGCGGGAAGCTGGTGGCCGACTATGAGCATATCAATCCGTATAACAAATACAATGTCCTTATCGGCGGAGAAAAGGGCTTCTATCATATCAACTATGAGGAGTATAAGAAGAACCGGTATCCGATACAGGTAAGTATCCGCAGCGTGCGGGCTTTCGGCAAGACAGACAGCCTGCTGTTCGGCGGTTATTTCGGGGAAGTAGGCGATAGCCTGGATCAGCCGGCCGGGGCGGTATACAGCATCTCCAACAAATGGAATTCGCTCCATTTTGAGTATACCTCGCCCTTATATGCCGCGCAAAGCAGCATCATCTACAGCTATTATCTCAAGGGGTTCGACAGGGATTGGTCCGCCTGGTCGAAGAAAACGGAGAAGGACTACACCAACCTCCCTGCCGGAACCTATACCTTCCAGCTAAAGTCCAAGAGTCATCTTGGCAACGAGTCGGCCATTAGCAGCTATTCCTTCACCATCCTGCCCCCCTGGTACCAGACAGGATGGGCTTACGCCCTTTATAGTCTGGGGCTGGCCGGCCTCATCTGTTTGCTATATTTCTGGCAGCGGCGCATTTTCCGGCAGCAGCAGGAGCGGCATGATGAAGAGCAAAAGCGCCTGCAATATCTCCATCAGCTGGAGATCGACAAGAGCGAGAAAGAGATCGTGAAGCTGAAGAACGAGAAGCTGGAGGCCGAGATCGAACACAAGAATACTGAGCTGGCCTCCTCCGCCATGCACCTCGTGCAGAAAGGTGAGCTATTGGGTAATATCCGTGAAGAGCTCATGCGGATGAAGAAGGGCGGCAATACCGATGGGACGGCTACGGAGGAATATAAAAAGATGCTTCGCATCCTTGGGGAGGAGAACAAGATGGACAAGGACTGGGAGCAGTTTGCCGTTCATTTCGACCGGGTCCACAGCGATTTCCTGCAGATCCTGAAGATGGCTTATCCTTCGCTTAGCGCTCATGAGCTGAAGCTCTGCGCCTATCTACGGATGAATCTCTCCAGCAAGGAGATCGCCCAGCTCGAGAACATCAGCGTGCGGGGGGTGGAGATCAGTCGATACCGACTGCGGAAGAAGCTGAAGATGCCAACAGAAACCAACCTGTTCGACTTCCTGATGGAGCTTCATGCAAAAGGTTCAGGCGCCCGGCCTGGCGCCTGAACTGCGATCATTTTATCAGACGAGGTTCTGCTTGATGTAGGTGATGCTTTTGGTAATGCTGTCGAAAGGCGAGCCGGGGCATTTGTCCTGTTCGACGAACCAGTATTTCATGCCGGCGGTAGCCTTATGGGCGAAGATCTTCTTGAAGTCGATGGTTCCGTTGCCCACTTCGGTGAAGTTATGGGCCGGGGTGTTATCCATGTCCTTTAAGTGCCAGAGGGGGAAGCGGCCGGGATGGGCTTCGAAGATCTTTATCGGGTCCTGACCGGCCTTGGTAGCCCAGTAGAGGTCCAGCTCCATTTTGACAAAGCCCGGGTCGGTCTCGCCGAGCAGGATGTCGTAGGGATGTTTGCCGTCTTCGGTGATAAATTCAAAATCATGGTTGTGGTGGCAGAACTGGATACCGGCCTTCTTACATTTTTCGCCGGCGATATTGAAGTTAGCGGCCATCTTCTTATAATGATCCAGACTGCCACGCTCGGGCTCCGACAGCCAGGCACAGACCATGTACTGAAGTCCCAGTGTATGGGCGTCTTCGACTGCCCGATCCCAGTCGTGAAGGATGGTGCCATTGAAAACCCCGTTGGTCAGGTTCGCGCCCTTGGAGTCTTCGCCATAACGATAGTGGCAGCTGCGCATGGTGAGGCCATTGCTTTTGAGGAGTCCGGCAAAGGTCTTCGGGTCCATGCCGTAGAATTTCTCGCCCCCGTCATTATAGGTAGCTCCTTCCAGCGAATTGTACCCGATCTGTGCAACTTTCGCCAGTGTTCCTTGCGGGTCTTTAGCCATAAAATCCCTGACAGTATATAGCTGCAGGCCAATGGGTTTGCCGCCTGCCGACAGAAAAGAGGAAAGCGAGGGCACAGCCAGGATGCCTGCGGAATATAAGGCGGAGTTCTTTAGGAAGTTTCTTCTCGTGTGCATGTAGTGCGTTTTTTATATGGAAGAATTCGTTACCCTGCTAATTTACGACTCCCGCTTTAACTTTCACTACATCATTACTACATCATGGTCTATTAAGCCGGTACTTCACTGGTAAAAAGGCCGTAAAAATTGTAACTTTCATAAAATATGCCGTATGAAGCTTGCTGCCTTACTTACCAGCCTTTTGTTCTTTACCGGGTTCACCCATCCTGCCGACGAGCACCCCACGCTCGCCATCGGCGCCAGCGCGCCAGATTTCTCTCTCCCGGGCGTAGATGGAAAAACCTATACGCTCGCTTCCTTCAAGGATGCCCAGGTGCTGGTGATCGTCTTCTCCTGCAATCATTGCCCTACCGCCCAGGCCTATGAGGACCGGCTTATCCAGCTGACGAAGGATTACCAGGGGAAGGGGGTGGCCGTCCTGGCCATCATGCCGAACGACCCGCTTTCTATCCGCCTCGACGAGCTGGGCTATACGGATATGGGCGACAGCTTCGAGGAGATGAAGCGCAGGGCGGCCGATAAGAAGTATAATTTCCCCTATCTATATGATGGCAAGACCGAGGAAATATCCAGGAAATATGGCCCGATAGCCACTCCGCATGCCTTTATCTTCGATAAAAACAGGAAACTGCGGTATAGCGGCAGGATCGACGATGTGGAGAAGCCAACTAAGACCCCGCATTCGCTGGATGCCCGCAATGCCATCGACGCGTTGCTGAGCGGCAAGGAGGTCCCGGTGGCGACGACCAAAGTCTTTGGCTGTTCCATCAAGTGGGCGGAGAAGAGCGATTGGATCGATAAGGCCAAAGAGGAATGGGCGAAGGAGCCGGTGAAGCTGGACACCATTACGGCGGACGGGATCAAGGACCTTATCCGGAACCATTCTGACAAACTTCGGCTCATCAATGTCTGGGCTACCTGGTGCGGGCCCTGTGTCGCGGAGTTCCCCGATTTCGTGGATATGAACCGCATGTATCGCCGCAGGGATTTTGAATTTATCAGCATCAGCGCCGACGAACCGGCGAAGATGGGTAAGGCCCTCCAGTTCCTTCAGAAATCCCAGGCTTCCAATACCAATTATATCTTCAATCTGGACGACAAATATAAGCTCATCGAAGCGGTGGATCCCAAATGGCAGGGCGCGCTGCCCTATACGTTGCTGATAGAGCCGGGCGGGAAGATCGTCTATTCCAAGGAAGGTCCTGTCGATGCGGCGGCCATGAAGAAGGCTATCGTCGACGACCCTGCAGTCGGCAGGTATTATTGAGTCAGCCGGTGGGACGTGCTATTGACTGATGGCATCGATCCGGCAAGGGTCAATCGACCTTCCCGTCCTCGTCTTTATCTTCTGTCTCTTCCAGCTCGTCCTTCTTGCTGCCCCGGCGTGTTTTGACAGTTGGATTATCCTGCGTGCCGGTGACGGATACGGGGATGCCGATGACGCCGAAGGGTGGAAGTCCTACCCGGCAGTGGAGGTTCAGGTGGCCGTCGAAACTGGCCTGCCCTTCTAACCGGAGCTTGAACACGGAGATCTTCATGCGGGTGCGTTCGATGGTGATGAGGTTATTGGCTATCGTGGACTTGATCTCCACTTTCGAAAGATCGGGGTCGTTAACGTCTCTATTGGTTTCCTTACTGACGGCGCCAAAAAGCCGGAGTCCCTTGACCTTTACTTTGCTGATGGCGAGGGTGCCACCGCCCTTGAGCGAGGGGTAGACGGGATGCATATTGTCGTCCAGCCTTCCCGCAAGCTTGTAGTCCAGGGAGATGATGCCCTGGGCCTTGGAGGCCGAAGTAGCGAGATCACGAAATAGCTTTACCTCCCTGTAGGCCCGCTGTACGTCGAAGTCTTTGGCCTGAATATGGTATTCGAACTGGGCCCGCTGGGGCGAGAGGCTCTTGTAGGAGGCGTTCATCTCTACGGCTGCGCCGGCGAGGGTGAAGGCCGTAGAATCCAGCCGGATGGTACCGCTGTCGATGCTGACGCCGCCCCGGAAGCTGTCGATAGCCAGTCCGTTATATTCCACTTTCTTTACATCAGCATGGAAGGCAACGGCGAGGTCGCCAGGGACGATGATGACCCCTTTCTGGCTGGTGGGCGCAGCGGCGGGCGGTCCTGCAAAAGCCATCAATTGATCCACGAGCACATAATCACTTTTGAGTCCGAAGCTTCCTTTGAGCGGCTGGCCCTTGTGCGACATGTAGCCGATGACATCCGAGAGCCAACCGTTCAGCGCGAATCTGCTCTTGCCGTAGCTGGCATCAAAGGCATCGAACCACATTTTATCCTGTTGAAAGCGGAAGTTGCCGGTAGAGATGAGAAAAGGCAGGGGAAAGAGCTCGGATCGCACCTGCAGGTCTTTCACCTTGAGCAGGCCGGCGTTCGAGAGCCTTTCGAAATGGCCGGAGGTGGCGTCGCTCTGCCGGCCTTTCAGGGATAGCCGGGTTTCTATGGACCCCGTTACGTCATAATCTTTGAGGGCGAAGACCCTGAGTATCCGGCCCAGGTCGAGGGTTCCGTGTGAAGTGATCGTATAGTCCAGGTCAGTGAAATCTCTGAGGTCGGCCTTTAGGGTGAAGGGCTGGCCTTCGAAGACAAAGGAGACGGGAGTCAGCGATACGTCCAGGTCCTTGAGCGAACCGTTATGGCTAATGATCCGGGCCGCTACCTGGACCTTCTCCAACGGGTGCGGATAATATTTCGTTTGTATGCTGCCGTTCTGCAGGCTGAGGTCCGCCTCGGTAACCGGGAACTGATGCCGGGCCGGCTGATAGCTGCCCTTGGTATTGACATGCACGCTAAGGTCGCCACCGAGGTCCATGCTATCAAGGGGATAGACTTTCCTGATGTCGGCAAGGTGGAAGACCGTCTCCAGCCCGGCTTCGACGTTCAGGCTTGCGGCGGCGTCCACCCGGAAAAAGCCTTTTATATAGCTGCTGAGCACGCTGGCATTGAAATTATCCACCCGCAGCCGTGTGTGCCGGTAGTCGTTATCGGGGCAGGCGGCGTCGAGGTCGAAGCTGATGCTCTTGACCGCTTCGGGTCGGGAGGGGAATTTCAGGTATCCCCCTCGCAGGGTGGAGAGCACGGAAAAATGCGGTATGCTGGAGATGACGGTGTCTATCCTTGACTTGCGCAGGGTCGCCGTGTGCTCGATGCGGGTAGCATATTGTCCTTCCGCCTGCAGCTGCAGGGTAAACCGCCCCTTGAGGTCGGCAGGGGCAAAGCCAAAGGCCCGATCCCATTTCTCCAGATCCAGCTCCGAACGCACCCGGGCAGAGATCCACGGTGTTTTCAATCCCCTTACCCTTAATGCCGCGCTGAAATAGTCTTTGTCGAGATTGAAAAAAGCGGAGTCGATTGTCAGGCTCAGGCTGTCGGTGTTTAAGCCGGGCAGTCTGGAATGCAGGTCCAGGTAAAGGTTACGGACCGGCGCTGGCGCCTGGGCATTCGCGATATAGCCATTGCGGATCTTGAGGTCGAAAAGAAGGTCGGGCATGGCATTCGTAGCCACAACATATTTCCCCTTGAGGGAAGCCCGGATATCGCCGAACCCTTTTACCTCGGTCTTATCCAGCCAGCCCACCATATCCGGCGGCAGGGCCGTGAAGATATCGTGTAGGTTGGAATCCGAGGACTGCAGCTGGAAGTCCATGTCATAGCCGTTGTTGAGAAAGGAGAACCTTCCGGTGAAGGCTACCGGGAGCTGGTTGATAAGCAGCTCATTCCGCTCGAAGATGAGGGCCAGGGAATTGGTATTGATCTTGGTGATGAGGTCGGCATTGACTTTCTTGTTGATGAAATAAGGGAGGTGGCCGTAATAGAAGTCGATGGATTCGATCTGCATATGGGTATGGAGGTCGAAGACGGCCTGGCTGAGATCCCCGTTGCCTTCGTAGTCCAGCCCGCGCGCATTGATAAGGATGGGCAAGGACTGGTCGTTGTAAGTAAGCTTGCTCTTTTCGATGATGATCTTCTGTATCTTCAGCGAGGCGCTGGCAGAGTCGGCGGTGCTGGCAGCCTTATCGCTTTTCTTTGCGGCATAGATATTATAATTGGCGTGCCCAGCGGTATCCACCTGGATATTTATGAATGCGTTCGTGAGGAAGATCTTATCGATGTTCACATCGGAGAAGACGCTCCGAAGGTCTACGCCCAGAGCGATCTCGTCCGCGTTGATGAGCGTTTCCTTTTCAAAAGGCGGCGAGCCGTTTAGCTTGACGTCATAGAGGGTCAGGGTCAGCGCGGGAAAATGCCGGAAGAAGGAGAGCCGGGCAGACGAAAAATGCAATTCTGCCTGGATGCTATGGCGTGCCCACTGCCTGATCTTGCCGGAGACGAACCCCGGGAAAAGGTAGGGCAGCAGGAACAGGAGGAGCAGGAGGCTGCCTATGGTAATGCCGGTGATCTTTAGTATTCGAAGCAATATGCGTTTTTTAGCCCAAATATATTATTTTACGTCAACATATGTCGTCGTCGCCTAACCAAAAGAGAAATACATTATCCACTGTCTTGATCGTATTCAAGCAGGCCTTGTCGGGCCATCAGGAAGACTATACGAAGGGGAGCATCCGGCGCGCCGTGATCCTGCTGTCTATTCCCATGATCCTGGAGATGTGCATGGAGTCGGTATTCGCCATCGTAGATATATTTTTTGTCGGCCGCATTGGCAAGGAGGCCGTAGCCACGGTAGGTCTCACGGAGTCGGTTCTGACGCTGGTGTATTCGGTAGCTATTGGTCTCAGCATGGCGGCGACGGCGATGGTCGCCCGGCGCATCGGTGAGAAGAATACCGAGGAAGCTTCGCGCACGGCGGCCCAGTCCCTCCTGATCAGCCTGGCGCTCACCGTGGTGATCAGCCTTTCCGGCGCCGCGCTTGCCCCGCGTATCCTGGAGGCGATGGGCGCCTCACCTGCTACCGCGGCGATCGGGAGCTCCTATACCCGCATTGTCTTCTCAGGCAGCATCGTCGTCATGCTGCTGTATCTCATCAATGGCATCTTCAGGGGGGCGGGCAATGCCTCGATAGCGATGTGGTCGCTGTGGATCGCGAACGGCTGCAATATCCTCCTCTGTCCTATCCTCATCCATTTCTATGGCCTTCCCGGCGCGGCCATGGCTACGGTCATCGGCAGGGGAACAGGGGTCTGCTATCAGCTTTATCACCTTGTAAGGGGCAGCGGGATGATCCATATCGTTCGCAAGCAGTTCCGGCCGGATGGCGCCATCATCAGGGGGCTGTCCAAGATCGCCTGGACGGGCACGATGCAGTTCCTCATTGGCTCAGCCAGCTGGATCGTAATGGCCCGGATAATAGCCCGATTTGGCGATACGGCCATAGCGGGCTACCAGGTATCCATTCGCATCCTGCTTTTCTTCCTGCTCCCGGCCTGGGGCATGAGCAATGCCGCCGCCACGCTGGTGGGGCAAAACCTGGGGGCTAAGCTGCCCGATAGGGCGGAGCAGTCCGTGCGGACGGCATCCTGGTATAACACCTTGTTTATGTTGACGGTATCTCTGATCTTCCTCTTTGCCGCCGGGACTATCGTCTCCTTTATCAACGGGGATCCGGAAGTGGTGGCAATAGCGACCCGCTCGCTCCGGATCACCAGCCTGGGATATGTCTTTTATGGGGTGGGAATGGTCCTTACCAATGCCTTCAATGGGGCCGGAGATACGCGTACTCCTACGATAATCAATCTGTTCTGCTTCTGGGCCTTCCAGATACCCCTGGCCTGGATCCTGGCTATTACCCTGGAAATGGGCCCCAAAGGGGTATTCCTGGCCATCCTGGTAACGGAAACTACCATTACCATCGTAAGCTTCCTGGTGTTCCGGCGGGGCAGGTGGAAGAAGGTGCAGGTCTAAGGGGAATTATTTAGGCCTTAGAAAGGCCATGTACAGAACAATAAAAGTTTTCATAAAAGATTCTTGCACAAGTAGAAAATAGATAATATTTTAGTTACCCTTCCGTTTGATAATGATTAAAAAACCTTTGGAACATGCGTCGTAGTTTTCTACATCCGGGATTCTGGTGCGTTTTGGTCGCATTTGTTTTACCGGTTAATGTGCTCAGGGCCGGGAATCCGGTAAGTGCTAAAAAAACAGCTAAAGCTGCTGCTTTTGCGGAAGAGGCTAATAATCTATATACAGCGATCGATCTCAAGGAGATTGGGCTGACGAAGAAAGCCTTTGAATACGCCCTGAAGGGATATTATTACCTGCTGGATCATCATTGGCTGAACAAGACGAATATCTTGTCCATCTGTGACCTTAGCCAGAGCTCACGCAACAAGCGGTTCTATATCATAGACCTCGAGCAGCGTTCGGTGCTGGTGAATACCTATGTAGCGCATGGACGGAACTCCGGGGGTGAATTTGCCCGGTCGTTCTCGAATAACCCTTCGTCACACAAGACCAGTCTTGGCTTCTATATTACTCAGGGAACCTACTATGGTAACAACGGCCTGTCTATGAAGATCAGGGGCATGGACAGAGGATTCAATGACAGGGCCAACGGGCGCAATATCGTGGTGCATGGATCGGAATATGTCGGGCCAGACTTCCTGCAGATGAATAAATTTTGTGGCAGAAGCTATGGTTGTCCGGCGCTACCGGCAGATGAATCGGAGATGATCATTGATCTGATAAAAGAAGGGACTTGTTTATTTATTTATCATCCAACACAAAAATACCTCGTCCGATCGAAGATACTTAACAACTAGCATGGACGCACTTCAGATGGTTTGAAGGTGAAAAAGCTCAATTTAGGTTCGTACCCTATGATTGGGCTTTTCTTTT
>JAMFRX010000013.1 GCA_026224995.1 Puia dinghuensis | reverse complement strand
CAACGGACGGGACAATACCTGATCGGTCAGCAATTTCAGGGGGATGGGGTATCCAACTATCCACCTTATAAGAATTGGGTCGTTGACAATGATGATGTTTGCTGTACATACGATGGCGATGCTTCTACTCAGACCACTACCAAGATCGGGGATGACTACAATAGTCTGAAGTCTCCGGTGATCTACTACGATACGATGAATGAATTTACGTTCGGTACTTCGCCTGCCTATTTCCGGCATGCGGGTGTCAGGAATATCAAATACTGGCCACAGCCGGGTCTTCCGCCCGGTAACAGGATGGGCAATGCCGTGGTTATCTTCCGTTTGGCGGATGTCTACCTGATGCGCGGCGAGGCCGAGTTCTGGTCCGGGAATACGACTGCCGCCCTGGCAGACTTCAATAAGATCCGTGAGCGTGCTTACTCCGGTAGTGCGGCTCATGATTGGACGCTTGCCGACCTCACGGCGGATAATATCCTGCAGGAGCGGGCAAGGGAGCTGGCGTGGGAAGACGTGCGGCGCATCGACCAGATCCGGATGCAGGCTTATACCGGTACTCCGTATTTTACCCGGGCACGGAATTACCCGCCGAAACCGGCCGATCCGGCGGATAACCATACCCTGTTCCTACCAGTACCGACAGTGGAGATCAATACCAATCCGAACCTAAAACAAAATCCTGGCTACTAACGAATTGCTGAACCGCGATCATATTGTTGTTACACTCATTCTTTGTACAGCCCTCTTGCAGGGCTGTACACATAGTCAGCCTGTGCTTTTCACCCGACTGAAAGCCTCTGAAACCGGCGTAGCCTTTGTGAACAAGAATGTCGACAGGGATACGCTGAGCATACTCGACTACCTTTATTACTACAATGGAGCGGGTGTGGCGGTCGGGGATATCAACAATGACGGTCTGCCCGATATCTATCTGGCGGCCAACGAAGGCGGGAACAAACTGTATCTGAATAAAGGGAATTTCGTTTTTGAGGATATTACAGATAAGGCAGGGGTAGGCGGTCATGCCGACTGGACGACCGGGGTGACGATGGCGGATGTGAATGGGGATGGTCTGCTCGATATCTATGTGTCCGCGGTGGGCGATTTCGACCCCAGGGATCATAATGGAGACGCGCATCTGTATTTCCGGAATTCACGCAATCAGCTCTTTATCAACAACGGCGACAATACGTTTACCGAAAGCGCTGCTAAGTATGGATTGGATATCAAAGGATACAATACACAGGCCGTTTTCTTCGACTACGATAAAGACGGCGATCTGGACCTGTTCGTCCTGCAACATTCCACCCACCAAACCGATGCTTATGGGCCAGTTTCGCTGAGAGAAAAATACAGCCCGGAAAGCGGGGGCAAGCTATACCGCAACGATGGCGGGCATTTCACGGATGTCACCAGGGAATCGGGTATCTATAGCAGCGCCCTGGGCTATGGTCTTGGTGTAGGGGTGGCCGATCTTAATCAGGACGGATACGACGATATCTATGTGAGCAACGATTTTCATGAGAACGATTATTATTACCTGAACCAGGGGAACGGCACGTTCAAGGAGATCAATAACCAGGCCTTTGGACACGAGTCGAAATTTTCCATGGGCAATGATATCGCGGATATCAATCATGACGGATGGCTGGATATCATGACAGTGGATATGCTGCCCGCGGACGAGAAGGTGCTGAAGAGTTCGCTGGGGGATGATCCGCTGACGCTTTACCTGTATCAGCGCGGGTATGGGTATAATTATCAGTACTCGCGAAACTGTCTGCAATTGAATACCGGGGAAGGGAAGAAGTTCTCCGATATCGCCCTGTATGCCGGTGTTGCCGCTACGGACTGGAGCTGGAGTCCGCTGATCGCGGATTTCAATCTGGATGGGCGTGCCGATATTTTTATATCCAATGGGATCAAGAACAGACCGAATGATCTGGATTATGTAAAGTTCATTTCTGGTCTGCCCCAGAACCACGCCGAGACGGGGCAGCGAACACATGACAAGGAGATCCTGGAGCACCTGCCTTCCGGCGCGTGGCATCATTATATTTTTATGGGGGATTCTGACCTTCGATTTACTGACCGGTCGGCGGAATGGGGATTCGACCAGCCGACGCTTGCGCAGGGAGCTGCCTACGCGGACCTGGATGGTGATGGGGCTATTGATCTTGTGACCAACAATATGAATGAAGCCGCTGGTATTTATAAGAACAATGTGCGGGTACAGGATACCTCGAACCACTATCTTACGATACAGATAAAGGGTAAGGCGCCTAACACTTTTGGCGTGGGCACAAAAGTTTGTGTATTTGCGGGCGGCCAGCTTTACTACCAGGAGCTTCAGCCGGAGCGGGGGTTTATGAGCAGCAGCGAGCCGGTGCTGCATTATGGATTGGGTGGCGCAGGGGCGGTGGACAGTATGGTTGTGGTCTTTCCTGACAATACGGTTCAACGGCTTGGGCTCACGGCTGTCAATCAAAGGCTTGTGTTGACGTACGACAGGCAGCATCTGGATACGATTACCGATTACGGTGTATTTATCCATAACCTGCTGCATGTGCATGGTAGGTCGGGGTTGACGGATATTACCGCGGCTTCGGGTATTCAATACGTGCATCAGGAAGATAATTCGTTTATCGATTTTACGCGACAGTGGTTTATTCCGCATGAGGTTTCTACGCAGGGACCGAAGGTGGCGGTAGGGGATGTGAATGGGGACGGGCTGGAGGACTTTTTTGTGGGCGGCGGCATGGGGCAGGGTGGGCGTCTTTTTATGCAGCGGCCGGATGGGCATTTTGTGCCGTCAGGCGATTCGGCGGTCTTTTTACAGGATCGGAGCTGTGAAGATGTAGATGCCTTGTTTTTCGATGCGAATGGAGATCATTATCCGGACTTATATGTGGCGAGCGGCGGGAATGAATATGAAGGTAATGCGGAAGTGCTGAAGGACCGGCTTTATATCAACGATGGGAAGGGTCATTTTACGCGGTCGGCGGACTTTCCTGCGCTGTATGGGAACAAATCGGTGGTTCGGGTCGCTGATTTCGATAAGGACGGGGACCTGGATATCTTTGTGGGCGGAAGAGTCGATGCCGGTATCTATGGCAAGCCGCCGACCAGCTATTTGCTGCAGAATGACGGGAAGGGCCATTTTACGGTGGTCACGTCCAGCCTGATCCCTGGGCTGACACATCTGGGGATGATCACGGATGCGGCTTGGGTGGATGTCGACAAGGATGGCTGGCCTGATCTCATCTTGACCGGGGAGTGGATGCCGCCGATCCTTTTCAGGAATCATGCGGGGCATTTTGTGCAGGAGGCGTTGACGGATGATGATGTCGATCTCAGCGGGTGGTGGTGCAGCATGCTATCGACCGATCTGAATGGCGATGGCTATCCTGATCTGCTGCTGGGGAATTATGGGCTTAACAGCAAGCTGACCGCCAGTGCAGACTATCCGCTTAAGATGTATGTGGGAGATATGATGGGCAATCAACGGATGGCACAGATCCTGGCGGTGCAGAAGAACGGCAACTACTATCCGTTCCTCGATAAGGAGAACCTGGAGAAGCAGCTGCCGTTTCTGAAGAAGCAATACCTGAGCTATGGGAAGATGGCGGGGTTGACGGTGGAGGAGATCTTTGGGAAGCGTCTCGACAGCTCCGCCCTGTTCAAGGCGTATACCCTGGGCTCCGTGGCGCTTATCAATGACGGGAAAGGGCATTTCACGCGTATGGAGCTGCCTTATCAAATGCAATGGTCGCCTATCTTTGCTTTTGCGCAGGCGGATCTGAATGGCGATGGTATTCCGGACCTGCTGACGGGAGGTGATTTTTATGGAACGGAACCGTATGAGGGACGGTACGATGCGATGCCGCTGGCCCTCTACACCGGGGATGGAAAGGGGGGCTTCAAGGGGGTGTTCCCTTTGCCGGCTCCGCTCGATACGCTCAGGGGGGAAGTGCGGTGCATCCGCTCTATCCGGCTGGCGAATGGCGGGCAGGCGATGATCGTGGGATTTAACAACGGGCCTCTCCGGTTGTTACGTTACTGAGGAGTGACGGGATAGGACAGGTCCATTTGAATGTTCGAGGTGTCGGAAGCAGGGAAGGACGAGCGATAGGTTTCATAAGGAAATGCTCTTTTGATCAACAGATGGTCTTTGAGATAGTTTTGCATTGCCAGGTAGATAGCCATCCGGTCGCTGAAGCGTCCTTCAAACCGGCCGGTAGCGAGGATGAGGCCGGAAGGCAGCTGTTTGAAATTATAGCTATAATCTCCTGTAATGACCTTGTCGATGTTGAGGCCTACCATGACCGTCAGGGAGTCGTGGTCCAGTGGCAGGAAAGAGATATTTTTGTTCAGTATTTTACAGCTGTTTTGCCGGGCATAGTCTTCCAGCTCTTTGTGTGTGGCGGCCAGGGTGGTAAAGAGCTCATTTGCGGGGATGTTCGCGCTTTTTGTCACGAACAGGGAATCTTTGACTGCCCTTATCTGGATGGGGAAGCCGTAGAAGCGGGGAACGTCTTCCAGGTAAGTCCTGAGTTCCGGGACGGCGGTAATCGAAAAAGATGGTTTCTCCAGGAAGGAGAAGAGCTTATAGAATAGATTTGTCACCCGGCTATAGACGAGACTGGTGTGTAAAGGATCAGGAACATTGGGTACGATCATCAGACCGAGTTCGTCGGAGTGGTTGTGGGCGGTTTGTTCTAACACGAAAAGGAGGGGAGAGACCTGGGTGATGTGGATCTTTTTGCCAGGGATGTCGATGTCTGGGCCGAAATGGCAGCTGGTTGAATCTTTTTGCCAGGCTTTTTGTACCGAGGACTCCCATTTTGTCCAGCTTTTTGGTTGGAGGGCGGTGAGGATGTTTTGCTGGGTGCTGGCCACGGAAAGCTGATAGGTGAGTTTTGCGGGAACGAAAAAACTGACGATCAGGAAAACTATAGCGACAACGATCAATGCTAATAACAGTTTCTTCATATATGCAACATTATTTCTAAAAGTAAATAAAATTTAAGTTGAAAAACTCTTGCTTACGATTGTTTTTTTTATTGATCTCGGTGGGCCGTTTAAATGCGCAAATGGTAGACCATGTAACGGACCCGGTAGACTGGATCAATCCCTTGATGGGAACGGCATCTAATTTTACGTTGTCGAATGGGAATACCTACCCCTCGATCTCGCTTCCGTGGGGAATGAATTGCTGGATGCCGCAGACCGGGAAGATGGGCGATGGGTGGGCGTATACCTATGATGCCATCAAGATCCGCGGGTTTAAGCAGACCCACCAGCCCAGCCCCTGGATCAACGATTACGGGCAGTTCGCCATTATGCCGGTGACGGGGAAGCGCGTCTTCAAGGAAGAT
>JAMFRX010000660.1 GCA_026224995.1 Puia dinghuensis | reverse complement strand
GGTGTGGAGCTTACCCTCAACCTGGAACCGGTCAAGGCCCGCAACTTCACCTGGGACATCAATGTCAACTGGGCGCTGAACCGCAATAAGGTTCTCAGCCTTTACAATAACCAGCCGTCCTTTATCGTCGCCTCATATCAGAACGCCATGCAGCTGGTGGCGGAAAAAGGCAAGTCGCTGGGCATCCTGCGGGGCAGCGACTACGAATACGTGAATAAGAACGGGCAGCTGGATTCCGTGGGTCAGGGCAAACCCCTCGCTGACGCCAATGGCTATCCCGTGCTCAGCAGCAACAAGACTTCGGATATCGGCAATATCAACCCCGATTGGTTTGGCGGTATGAACAATACTTTCCACTACAAGAGCTGGGCCCTTAATTTCCTGATCGATATGAAACAAGGTGGCCAGGTCTATTCGCTCGACCAGGATTATGGCGCTTCCGGCGGTCTGACCACGCATACGGGCGGATATAATAAGAATGGGGTCGGCGTACGCGCTCCAATATCGGCGGGCGGGGGCTATCTCTTCCCCGGCGTGACGGCGGACGGCAAGCCAAATGCCGTCCTGATCGATGCCTCCGATATCGACGGCTCTGCCTCGGTGGGCGGCGTGACCAGGCTGAAATATCCCTGGAGCTCCCTGCACTACGAAGCACAGCGGACATACGTGTACAGTGCCAGCTATATCAAGCTGCGCGAAGTCAACCTGACCTGGTCCATGCCGGCCAGCATCCTGAAAGGGATCAGCTTCTGCAAAGGGATCGATCTTTCGCTCACCGGCAGGAATCTCTGGCTCATTCATAAGAGCCTCCCGGATGCCGATCCGGAGCAGGGCATCCCAATCAGCAGCACCTATGGCGCGAATGGCTCCCAGGGCTTCCAGTCCGGCGCCTACCCCATTTTCAGGACATATGGTTTCAATGTCAAGGTTAAATTCTGAACGAGCTTAAAACTTAGTCAATATGCGTAAACTCATTATACTTTCTTCCCTGGTCTTGCTGCTCGCCTCGTCCTGCACCAAGAATATCCAGGATCTGAACCTCGACGGCAAGCACGCAGTGCTCGTACCCGCGACCAGTCTCTTCACGGCCGCCGAGAAAAGCCTCTCGGACGATTATACCACCACCTCCTCCGGCGTCGCGCCCTTCCGCGTCCTTGCCCAGACCTGGACGGAAACCCTCTATAACTCGGAAGCCAACTATGTGCTTACCGCCTATAATTCCCCCGACAACTGGTGGGGATATCTCTATGGCGGGGGCAGTTCCGGCGTGCTGAACAACCTCACAGATGCCAAGGGCTTATTTCCCACGACCGTGACCGATGCAGGTGTCCTGCGGAACGACCTGATCATCACGGATATCCTCGAAGTGTATGCTTACTACCTGCTGGTCGCCACCTATGGCAATGTCCCCTATTCGCAGGCAGAGAACCGCTCGATCCCCTTTCCGAAATACGATGACGCCAAGACGATCTACACCGATCTGCTGATGCGGCTGGATACTTGTATCGCCGGGTTGAATCCCAGTTCCATTGCTATGGGAACTGCCGACCAGATCTATAGCGGTTCGATCCCGGCCTGGAAAAAATTCGCCGCGTCCCTGAAGCTGAAGATGGCGATGCTGCTGGCGGATTCCGATCCGACCACGGCGGCGGCCGAAGTCCAAAAAGCGTTGACTGCAGGCGTCTTTACCTCGAATGCCGATAATGCGAAGATAACCTACCAATCCACGCCTACCGGCAATACCAACCCGATCTGGCAAGCGATCGTTAGCAGCGGCCGGCATGACTATGTTCCCGCCGGCTTCCTTGTGAGTACTATGAATACACTTACCGATCCCCGGCTCCCGCTGTACTTTACCATGGCCCCCGGCGGCATTTACCTCGGCGGCATCGCCGGCGGCTCGAATTCTTATGCTCTCTTCTCAAGTTTCTCCGCACCAATGATCGCCACAACCTATCCCTCCGATCTGCTAGACTATTCCGAAACGAATTTCCTGTTGGCGGAAGCCGCCGAACGCGGCTTCGGTGTGAGCAGCACGGCCACGGCCTATTATGACAGCGCGATCATCGCCTCGATCACCTTCTGGGGCGGCACCCGCGCCGCGGCACTGAGCTATCTCGCCCAATCCAATGTGGCGTATAGCACGGCAGCTGGCACGTACAAAGAAAAGATCGGCTACCAGGAATGGATCTCCGATTACAATAAGGGCTGGGATGCCTGGACGACGATCCGCCGCCTCGGCTATCCCGATATCAACACCCTCAGCCCGCCCGTAGGCGCCGGCACCCCGATGCCCACCCGCTTTTATTATCCGTTGCTCGAACACACGTCCAACGCAATTAATTACACGGCGGCTGCAGCCACCGTAAACGGGGGCGACAACCAAAACGGGAAATTATTCTGGATGCCGTAACTTCAATCAGCAATATCTATCACATGAGCACACTCAAATCGATCCTCCTTGCCGGCTTATTGGCGCCATTGGCGACAATGGCACAGACGAGTCCACAGCCCAATCCCGACAGCGTTCGCGCCCAGCGTGCCCGGATGGTCGCCCGCGCCACGGAAGAGTATTATGCCAAAAAGTTCACCCACGCGGACAGCCTCCGCGGCACCGATGGTCCGGAGCGGACCTGGTGGGATATCCAGCGCTATGATATCACGGTAAAACCAGATTACCTGACCAAGACAACGGCCGGTAACGACCTGATCACGTATACGGTGGTGAGCGAAGACCAGCCCGCCATGCAGCTCGACCTTATGCCCCCGCTGCACATCGACAGCATCATAAGCAACGGCGGCAAGACCCTCTCTTTCACCCAGGAAGGAAGCGTATGGCACGTACATACGCCCAAAGAGAAAAAGGGCACTACCAATACCGTACAGGTTTACTTCTCGGGTACGCCTATCGAAGGCAAACGTCCACCATGGAGCGGCGGCTGGACCTGGGCAAAAGATTCTCTCGGCCGCCCTTGGATGACCGTGACCTGCCAGGGACTGGGCGCCTCCGTCTGGTACCCCTGTAAAGATTACCAGGGTGATGAACCGGATAAAGGCGGCTCGATGACGATGATCGTCCCGGATACCCTTGTCGCCGTGTCCAACGGGCGCATGCAAAGCAAAAAGGCAAACGGCGACGGCACCACCACCTATAAATGGGCCGTGGTCAACCCGATCAGCAATTACTGCCTGATCCCTTACATCGGAAAGTATGTGACCTTCCACGAAGACTTTCAGGGTGAGAAGGGCCATCTCGACCTGGACTATTGGGTACTGGATTATAACCTCACGAAGGCGAAATCGTATCTGCCGGAGCAGGTGCATAATATGTTACACGCCCACGAACACTGGATGGGACCCTATCCCTTCTACGAGGACAGCTATAAGCTGGTCGACGTTCAGCACACCGGCATGGAACACCAGAGCGCCGTGGCCTACGGCAACAACTACGCCTTCGGCTATCGCGGGCGCGGCTCCAAATACGGGATGATGTACGACTTCATCATCATTCACGAAAGCGGCCACGAATGGTTCGGCAATAATCTGACCACTAAAGACCTGGCCGACATGTGGGTACATGAAGGGTTTACCAACTACAGCGAGACCCTCTTCGTAGACTATATGTGGGGTAAAGAAGCCGGCAACGAATACAATGTCGCCAGCCGCCGCGGTATCCGCAACGACCGGCCCATCGTCGCCCGCTATAATGTGAACGAACAGGGCAGCGGCGACATGTATCCCAAAGCCGGAAGCATGCTGCAGTCTATTCGGCACAGCATGGACGACGATGAGAAGTTCCGCCAGATACTCCGCGGACTGCAGAAGGATTTCTACCACCAGACCGTAACCACGCAGCAGGTAGAGCACTATGTTTCCGCGCACGCCGGCTTCGACCTTACAAAAATGTTCGACCAGTATCTCCGCACGACGCAGATCCCCGACTTCGAATACTATTTCAGCGACGACCATAAGAAGGTCTTTTACCGCTGGTCCAACTGCATCGAAGGCTTTAATTTCCCGCTCACGCTGAAGAACGACCAGGCGAAGCTGCGCATCCTGCCCACGCAGGAATGGAAGAACACCAGTCTTAAAGACGGGGAGGCAGCGCTTTTCGATTCGACTGCTATTGAAAAATTGTATTACATTGGCATCAAACAAAAATCATGAGATCACTTCTTCGGGGGCTGTCCCTGGTCCTTATAATCTGCTTGCCTGCCAAAACCCTCACCGCCCAACGTGGCGGTGGCGGCGTTAAATGGGGGAGTGACGGGAAAAGCTATTATACCGTCGAAAGCAATGCCATCGTCCGCTACGACCTGCCGGGCTTTACCCATACCACCTTCGTGGAGGCCGCGCAGCTCACCCCGGCCGGTCAGGCCGCGCCCTTGCCCATGCAGGGTTTTTCTTTTAGCGACGATGGGAAAAAGCTGCTGATCTTCACCAACAGCAAAAAGGTCTGGCGGCAGAATACCCGGGGCGATTACTGGGTGCTGGACCTGGCGACACACACGCTCAGACAGCTGGGCAAGGGCCGGCCGTCCTCGTCTTT
>JAMFRX010000012.1 GCA_026224995.1 Puia dinghuensis | reverse complement strand
TCTTATACGACTGGGATGTTGGATCAAAATACGGGAAGCTGATGGCGGGTATGGTAAAATGCCCCGGTGTACGGGGGGTGAAAACATAATCGAAAGACTTGGATCCACTCATAGGAGCTACCGTTTTGTTGACATCTTCTTTCGCAGTGGGGTCGAAGGCCCGGACGCTGGAAGGCCAGTCGACCACAGGCGCGGAGATCATCGGAAGGTTGCCTTTTCCCTTGACCACCACATGCAGGGTAGCCTCTTCTTCCGCTACGATGTTCTTATTGTTCAGCGAAGCTTCTATCGAGAAATTCCCTACGGCGCCATTATAGCCCAGCGGCTTGTTCTCCTCCGGTAAAGGCTTCACCGTGATAGCCAGCGGTTTCGTGTCGAGGGTGATGTTTTCATCGACTTCCGGGCCTAAGCTGTTCTCGTCGGCCATCTGGTCCAGCAGGTCGCGGATGGAGTTGCCACTATGAACCGCCCCTTGCCGTCCCGTGCCTTTTACAAAGTGAACGGTATTCTCCACCTCTACGGGATCGAGGTCGATGGTGCCCGCCTGCAAAGGGATCAGCTGGGTCTTGCGGATCACATGTACGGTATAGGCTTTCCCATTCAGCTTTTCGACGGACACGGCGTCGGAGCTGGGGTCTATCATATCGTATACGCTGAACCCGTTGAGCGAAGGCCGCTTGGTGACCCTCGACTCGGAGCTCAGCCGTGTATATAGCTTATAGGTGCAGACGATCGGCTCGCCGACATAACAGGTATTCTTGTCCACCTGGACTTTTACAAAAAGGTTCTTCTTTATCTTGTCCTTCACGTTCTCCCCGGGTTTCAGCACATAATCCCGGTCGACTTCACCCGGCGCAGGGCCAAAAGGATCCGGCATGGAGGGCTGAAAAAAGGGATTGCCGCCAAAAGGGTTGCCGCCACCCGGTGGCGCATTCGAATTGGCGGAACCGGAACCTCCGGGATGAACGCTAACGGTGACCGTATTGGAGCGCATGTGCTTCCCATCGACCGTGGCAACGGCGCCGCCAATGGTCGCGCTCCCCGTCTTCGTAGGCTCCAGCACAAAGGACAAGGCCTTATACTGGGACATATTCCCGTTTACGATGCTCATGCCGCTGGATTGAATGGGACCCTGGACGATGCGGAATCCGGGGAAGTCGGGTGGGGTGAGATCATCTATCTGCTTGGCATTCTCTACGACGAACTCCACCTGTATGTAGTCGGACTTACCTAAGTCCTGGCTGCTCACGACGGTAGTAAACTTCACCTGACCTGAGGCATAGAGCCCCGGCAGTAATGCTATCCCGATAATGAATGAAAAGCGTAGAATAGTATCGATAACAGGCGATTTTATAGGTCTTACCGTGTCCATATATTAACCATTACAAATATAACCCCACCAGCGTTAAAACGTAGTTAAAGATCGCCCAGCTGGGGCCTCAGCAGGATCTCCTCGACGGTAGCCTGTGGAGAAAGCTCGCTGGCCGCATAGACCATACCCGCTACATCGGCCGCAGTCATAATGCGCTCGGGGTCGACGCCGGAACCCGCCCAGCTGTCCGTGAAAGCGGCGCCGGGGTAAACGGTGGTGACCTTGATGCCATGCGGTTTCATCTCTTCCCGCAGGTTGGCGGAAAAGCCGGCCAGGGCGTACTTGCTGATGCTATAGGCGCCGCCATTGGGATATGCCTGCAGAGACGCGACCGAACAGATATTGAAGATATGTCCCGCCCGGCGGGCCATCATCGCCGGCAGCAGGTGCCGGGTAAGATGGTAGGCGCTGTACAGATTGACCGCCATCAGCTGCTCCAGGGTCCCTTCCGCTTCGCTGTGTACGCTGCCCGGAAGGAATTGCCCGGCGTTGTTGATCAGAATATCGACGACCGTGCCCGCCTTCACCAGACTCCGGCCTAAAGAATCCACCTGCGCCTTGTCGCCCATGTCCACCGCAAAGCTCTGGAATCTCCCCGCGGGATAACGCGCTTCGAGCTCCGCCTGAACGACCCCAAGCCGCTTGCCGTCGCGCGCGACAAGGGCAACATTATAGCCGCCGGCCGCGAACCGCTCTGCCATGGCCTTGCCCAATCCCTTAGAAGCACCGGTAATGATACAGTTCATAATTCTTAATTAAATTGCGCCATGCAATATAAACACCTTTTTTTTGACCTTGACCATACGCTCTGGGATTTTGAGGCCAATAGCCGGCAAACGCTTCAGGAATTATATGATACGTTATCGCTGAAAGAAAAAGGAATATCCGACTTCGAACAGTTCTACCGCCGCTACATCGTGCACAACGACAAGCTATGGGAACGCTACCGCAACGGCTTTATAAAAGTTGACGAGCTGCGCTGGAAACGCATGTGGCTTACCCTGCTGGATTTTAAGATCGGCAACGAGCCCCTCGCCAGGGAGATGGGCACGCTATTCCTCGACGCCTTGCCTACGCGAAAGATCCTCTTCCCCCATACGGTGGAGATCCTCCGCTACCTCACGGACAAAGGGTACCAGCTGCATATGATCACCAACGGGTTCCAGAAGACCCAGCATAGCAAGCTCCAGAATGCCGGCATCAGCGGCTATTTCCGGGAAGTGATCACGTCAGAGGGGTCCAATAGCCTCAAGCCGCACAAAGAAATTTTCGATTACGCTTTCCAAAAGGCGGGGGCGGACCCTGCCGAAAGCATCATGCTAGGCGATAGTATAGAAGTGGATATTCAAGGAGCTATCAATGCCGGTATCGATCAGGTTTATGTCAATCATCTGGGAGTAGAGCCTGCCATCCGGCCCACGTATACCGTCAGTTCGCTCAAGGAGCTGGAAAAGATATTTTAGGGGGGGTCCTGCCGGCGGGGCAGCTGGGCTTTGCTATGCCTCGCCGAAGCTGTCGAGTTTTTCTGCCGGATGCGCCAGGCCCTGGAAGGGCCGCCGGACTTTAGTTCGACTTTTTCTTACCGCAGGTCTTACCGGGGCAAGACTTAGGCATAGGCTTCTTCGCTGCTACGGAATCCTTTCCTTTTCCCTTACCGGCATCCTTACCCGTCTGCGCGAAGGCCAGGCCGGAGAACAGCAGGGCGGCGGTGGACAGGAGGAATATTCTCTTTTTCATACCTACAATTTACAGCAATATCCCGATTTCGCCAAGTCGGCGGGATGGCAAAGCCGGTCAGGCCCATGTGGCCAAAACGGTGACCCCGCCCTGGACGACCTCGTTCAATTTGACATTGACCGTCGTGCCCGGCGGCAGCAGGACGTCGACACGCGATCCGAATTTGATGAATCCCATCTCCGCGCTCTGCTCTACCTTATGCCCTACGCTCAGGTAGTTCACGATACGCCGCGCCAGCGCGCCGGCGATCTGCTTTACGAGGATGTCCCCATGGCCATTTCGGATGACCACGCTGTGGCGTTCATTCTCCGTAGAAGATTTGGGATGCCAGGCCACGAGGTATTTCCCCTTGTGGTACTGACTGTATACGACCTCGCCGCTTACCGGATTGCGGTTTTGATGCACATTCGCGGGGCTCATAAAGATCGAGAGCTGCAGTCTCTTGTCCTTGAAATATTCTTCATCTACCACTTCTTCGATGACTACCACCTTCCCGTCGGCCGGACAGATGATCAACCCGTCACCAGTGGTCTGCTTGCGGGCGGGGATGCGGAAAAAAGAGATCAGGAACAGTTCCAGACCCAATGTGACAATGAAGATGAGCCCCGTCAGCCAGGCCTCATGCGCGCTGATGAAATAGAACGAACAGAGGTTGATGACCGCAAAAAGCAGCGCGCCGATAGCTATGGACTTATACCCTTCCCGATGGATAGTCATTATATCTCAAGTTGAATGTCAAAAATAATACATTATCCTATCACCCACATCAGGTAGACCCAGGCGAAAGGAGCGGCGACCAGCAGCGAATCAAAGCGGTCCAGGAAACCGCCGTGGCCCGGCATGATATGTCCGCTGTCCTTGACGCCGGCCATGCGCTTGAGCTTGCTCTCCAGCAGATCGCCAAAAGTTCCGGCGACGGAAGCGATGGCCGCCACCATCATCCAATGTCCCGGCGCGAAAAGGCCCCAGGCCGGAGTATGGTTCAGCAGCAGGCCCAGCCCTCCCATCACCCCGATGGCCAGGATGATGCCGCCTATCGTCCCCTCCCAGGTCTTCTTCGGGGAAATAGGCGACAAAGGTGTCTTGCCGATCAGCGAACCTACAAAATAGGCCATGGTATCGTTGATCCAGATGGAGGCGATGATCATCAGCACCGGGATGCGATCGGTAAAAGGGATCGGGCTGCCATAGAAGAAGGTCCGCAGATGCGTGAGCAATGCCAGGCCAAGGGAGATATAGATCAACCCCAGGAAAGAGCGGCCGATATTCCGGAAGTTGATGGTCTGGTATTGAACGATCTCCCCTACGACCAGCAGGCATAGAAAACCCAGACAGCCCCACCAGCCGATAGTGCGCAGCGGTACACCCGCCAGCTGCAGATTTCCGTTGACCAGGTAGAGCATCAGGCACCAGCCGGCGATCATGACACTATAGCGATGGAAAATGGAGATGTCCGCATATTCCTTGTCTATCAGGACCAGCATCTTCTGGTATTCGATCCAGCAACCGAAATGGATAACCGTAAAAAGGACCAGGAAGCTCCAGGGATTCCATAGCAGTCCCGTCAGCATGACGATCACGAATACGGCAGCCGTTAGACTTCGGGTCTTCAATATAGCCAGGTTCAATGCCATATCAGATAAAATTAAGTCCGGGCGGACATGAACTCATCGAATTCGTCCATTTTCCCGGTGTGATAAACCTGCGCATAAGTAACGGTCGACTCCTTACGCATGTATGCAAGCAAACCTACAACTATTACCAAACTTATCAAGGCCAAATACAAAGGAACGCTGGGATTTCCAGTGACCATTTTCGGATACAAGGTCGCCAGGACCACCTGTATCCCGTTGAAGAATCCATGCGCCAAAATAGTCGTCCAGAGGCTGCCGCTATACCAGTAGGCTGCGCCTAGCAGGACGCCGAGGAACATCCTTGGAAGGAACCCGGCAAACTGCATGTGAAAAGAAGAAAAAAGAATGGCCGTCACAATGATGCCCGCCCAGGGGCTTTTAAAAATATGGATGAGAATACGTTGTAATGCTCCCCGGAAACACATCTCTTCGAAGATGGCCGGCAGGATGGCCACCACCAGCAGGTTTACCAGGAGATCCCAGGAATGATGGACCTGCAGAATGGCCGCAACCTGCCGGTCGATATCGTCTTCCGATTTGACCATCCATGCCGGCAGGTGTGCATGCTGGTTGATCATCCCCAGCCAGCCTTCCAGCGGAAAAGCGCAGAACAGCAGGACGGTGACCAGCAGATAATAATTGGACTTTACCGCCGGCCGGAACCCCAAATGGGCCAGGGGATGGTCGCGGAACGTCATCCGGGCATAAAAAAAGGAAGGCACTCCAAACAAGATGACCGAGGTAACGGTCTGCACCAGCTTCAGCGTCCCGCTATCGGTAGGCATTTGCCCTTGATGGACGCCGGGAAGCAAGAGGATGGCGATCGATGCCAGGACCAGGCTGCCTCCTGTTAACCCCAAAAAAAGGCCAAGCTGCGACCAGGGGGAAGGGATCTTAAGGTAGTTAGACATGTTTTTTAGTACTAGGCCTGCTGCCGGCGGAACCCTTGCTCCGCTAGGGATTTCAGCAATAAGTGCGTAAATTTGTGCTTTTCACGATGACAAACGTTGGCAAGATACAACTTCCTGCATTTCCGCTCCTCCTGGCCCCTATGGAAGATGTGAGCGACCCGCCCTTCCGGTATGTCTGTAAGCAGAACGGCGCGGATCTCATGTACAGCGAATTCATCTCCAGCGAAGGTCTGATCAGGGATGCCATCAAGAGCCGCCAAAAGCTGGATTTCTTCGAATATGAACGTCCCTTCGGCATCCAGATCTTCGGCGGTGACGAAGAGGCTATGGCCATGAGCGCCCGGATCGTCGATACGGTCCAGCCCGACCTCGTAGACATCAACTTCGGCTGCCCCGTAAAGAAAGTCGTCTGCAAAGGCGCCGGCGCCGCCGTCCTCAAGGATGTTCCGGCCATGGTCCGGCTGACTACGGCAGTGGTAAAAGGCACCTCGCTGCCGGTGACGGTGAAGACCCGCCTCGGCTGGGACGACCAGAGCAAGAATATCGAGGAAGTGGCCGAACGCCTGCAGGATGCCGGCATCAAAGCCTTAACCATCCACGGCCGTACCAGGGCACAGCTCTATAAAGGCGAAGCCGACTGGACCCTGATCGCCAAAGTGAAAGCCAATCCCCGCATCCATATTCCCATCTTCGGCAACGGCGATATCGATTCGCCGGAGAAAGCCCGCCTTTACCGCGACCGCTATGGCGTCGACGGCCTGATGATCGGCCGGGCAGCTATCGGCTATCCCTGGATCTTCAACGAGATCAAGCACTTCCTTCAGACGGGTGAACACTTACCCCCACCGACCATCGAACAGCGCATCGGCGCCATTCGCGACCACCTCCTTCGCTCGGTGGAATGGAAAGGTCCCGTCGTCGGCATCCTCGAAATGCGCCGGCACTATACTAATTATCTCAAGGGCTTCCCGAACATCAAGGAGTTCCGTACTCAGCTCGTCCATAAGAATAGCGTCGAGGAGATAGAAGAGATACTGCAACAACTGCAGCAGCGTTATGCTGGCTTCCTGCCCCAACGGTTAGCCGCGACATTTTCCGCAAGCCAATTGGAAGACTGTGCATGGTGAAAAAATAGTGCGCGCAATCACGAAGTTTCAAAAATTTTCTCGCAGTAAGGAAATAATTTTACAAAAAATTGCTACCTTATGTCTATCATTAAACACCCGTTACTATACGTGGGCTCCAAAGGCGAGAAAAACCTTTATACGCTGTTCGACAGCGGCGCGAACCTCTCGTGCATTCACCCCGACTGCATACGCGACCTCGAAGCGCCCATCCATTTAGGTCGCGTGCGTAAGCTCGCCACCGCCAGCGAAGGGCATTACATCGAGATCAGCCATGCGATAAGGCTTGACTTCTATATCAACGACGTCCTCCTCTCTGACGAATTCCT
>JAMFRX010000659.1 GCA_026224995.1 Puia dinghuensis | reverse complement strand
GCTGAGGAATGCGCCGGTGATCAAAGATATCGACTGCAATGAATCTTCCCTGGGGTCGTGATGCGCGTTCAGGTCGTCTATCCGCTCGCGGATAAAGATGCTGGCGGGGAAGTCGCGGTGGTCAAGGTCTACCGGGGCGCAGATACCTTTTCGACCGTCGTCGACGTTCAGGGTATTGGAAAACAGCAAGGGGATCTCATAGCGGGACAGCTTAGTCGTATCCCATAGACTGTTGAATTCGCTGTCCAGAGAAAGCTGCAGAGAATCCCTGGCATATTTAGCCCATAGGTCTTCCTGTATTGCCGACCTGTCGCGCCAAAAAGGAAGGCGGATGCCGATGGGCGAGGCCCACACGTCGCTTCCCAGCATGTTGCTCAGCACCGGCGTCAGAAAATCATGCTGGTAAAAAGTTTCGAAGTCGTGTTGGTAATTCCTATAGGCGCCGGCTGCCGTGTCGTAATGCGTCGCGCGATAAGCACATTGTACGGCCGCGCCGATGCTGCCGCCCGAGGCGCCGGATATGGAGAAGACATAGTGCTCGAACCCCTTACTGTACCCGCCCTGGCGGATCAGCGTATCGTCGAGATAGGAAAGGACCATATTGGTATAGGCTGCCGCCCGGATGCCGCCGCCATAGCTGTTCACCAGGAAGATGGGATATTCGCCTTTGGCGCTGTCGATGTCTTTCTCCCGCTGCAGCAGCCATCCCCTGAAGTAAGCGCATAGACCTACCCGCTGTGGCGCCTGCTTCAAGGCCATCCGCTTGACATCGTGGTAGTGGTTATTTCCTTTGATGGCAAGCGCCACTCCGATGACCGCGATGAAAAGGAGGAAGTTGATCCCCTTGGCCAGACCCAGCCGCAGCAGCAGGACGATGGCTAAAGTATAAAAGACGATACCCGACAGCAGAACGGGCAGGCTCAGGTAGCAGCCGCTCCAGCTGCGGGTGGCGAATGGAAAGATATTGTACAAAAGGAAACCGATGGCAAGCGCCGTCGCCGCCAGGATGATAGGGCCGCCGATCCTGCTGCCAAGCCATTTATTTCCGGGATAGAGATTTTCCCTCACGCTCACGAAGATGTAAAAGGCCAGGGCCAACAGCACCAGATGCAGGAAGAGGAAGTTCAGGGAATAGGGGCTGCGATGGTCATCGCCAAGCACGGCCATCCGGATCAGCAGCGGAAGCACCAGGGCCAGCAGAATGAGAACGCTCTCCGTTAGAAGCCTGGCCTTCTTTTCTTTCCATCGGTCCAATATATAGGTATAGGCTTTACAGGCAAGGTCATACCGGATCAGCACAAAGAAGAACGCAAGCAGCCCCACCAGCCAGGTGCCGGGATCGAATCTGTCCAGCCAATAGTGCATGCGGATCGCCTTCAAAGCGTTCAGAATGGCTACGGCCGGGACGATGATGGTACAGATGCCCAGGAAGCGGGAGACTTGTTTCCCGGCGTATAGCGCCTTGGCGTCGGACAGGGTGGGTGGTGTCAGCGGAAGGATGGGGTCGCCCTCGCGATACCCTCTTGAGAAGAAAAGCTTGGCGAGATACCAGTTCATTAGAGCGGCTATCAGCACCACTCCTACAAACAGTACGATACCCGGGTCGCCGGAGTTGCTGTTGATCAGCAGGTCCTGTCCCTGGTCCATCACCCATATAGGTGCGGAGAAGAAGACCACCCCCAGCAGGATCACGCGGTAACGGAAAAGCATGACGACCTTGCGTCTTATATAGCCGGAGAGCCATTGCAGAGCGGAGTGGCGAAAGATAAGGACAAAGAGGATGTAGCCATTCAGCAGGATGAGAAGGACTATTTTGGTGATGGCGAAGATGCTGGTCCTTAGGGCAATCCAGTCTGAACCTTTCCCGGCGATGAAGTCCAGCAGGCCCAGGTTCTCCAGGGCATCGCAGCCCCCTGCTATCAGCGCAAGGGTTAGCAGCACATGTGTAAAGCCCGTGCTGCCTTGCGGGTTGCCGGCCTGCAAGGCTCCCAGCACGATGACCAGCAGGCTCGTATAGAGGAAGATAAATAGATAGTCCAGCAGCACGTCCGGCCTGGCGGTATCGTATGGAAAAACGGCCCGCTGTTGAAGAGCGCAGAAGTCCTGGGGTTCCGTGTCGGGGATGGAGTCCTTCCAGGACTGTACTATGCCCATATCCTTGGCATAGCTGCGGCCAAGCTCCAATGATACGATCCCATAAGGGGCCGCATCCGTACGCAACACGGTTTGATCCTTCAATTCCAGGAGCATTACGCCGACGGTGGCCACCAATACCGGCCAGAAGAAATGGTGAAAATAGCGCTGAAGAAAGCTATACAGGCGGTGTTGAAAGGCGGCAGGCATGTTGTTGGGTTTCCGAAATATAATCTATCGACCCGGACTATGCAACCGTATTTACACCTGTTTTCCCTACCTTACTACCTTCACTTCGAAACTTTCCTGCACGCAGCCCGTGGCATCTTTCACGGTATACACCGTGGTGGCCGAAGGCTTCACTTCGATGGTAGCCCCTGTGGCTGCTCCCGGTTTCCACTTACCAGGGAAGGCTGCCGTCAAGGTGACCGCTTCACCTTTTTTTACAGTCAGCTGGTGGCGTTGACTGGTATTCTTCAACATGGTAAAATGGTCTCGTATCTGGCCGTCTGCGCAGATCCATTTCCAATCCAGCCGGTCTCCCTGTATCTCCAGCATCCCTGCGCCGCCATGCGTCGCGTCGGCGTAAGGAAGGGCGTCGTGCGGCCAGGAAGTCTGTTTGCCGCCCAGCTGACCCGCAGAGCCGCTGACGATATACACTGTACCCGTATAGCCGTTGGCCGAATCTTTGAGGTAGGGACAGCTGTTGGCTGTGCCGTCATATAGTCCGGAGGAGCGATTGATCACATAAGCCGTCGAGTCCCACGTGGTCTCCATCCCATAGTGGCCTTTGATCAGCTTGGACCGCTCATAGTCGTGGCTATGTCCGCAGATGATGAGGTCTACGCCATAACGCTCCAGGATGCGGATGAAATTCTCACGGATATGGACCAGCTCTTCCTCATGGTCCGAGTTATGTGAACCCATGGTATAGGGCGGGTGGTGCCAGTAGGCGATCACCCAGCCTTTGTGCGCATTGGCTTCCAGGTCCCGCTTCACCCATTCGGCTTGCGGTCCCAGGGTATCGTAGATGCGATATTTGTCTTCTTCGATGCCGTAGGAGTCGAGGGAGAGAAAATGGATATTGCCGAGGTCGAAGGAATAGAAGGCGGGGTTATGGGAAGCTACGCCGCCGGCCTCGCCGTCTGTGGGCATAGTAAAGTTCTGATAGTAAGCCACCTGGTGGGTATGCTGCACTTTCTCTTCTGTAGAATCGCCGTCGTAGTAATCATGGTTGCCCGGACTGGGATACATGGGGTACTTGGGCAGCAGATTGTCCTTATAGATGTTGAAGAAATTAGATTGGAATTCCGCATCCCGGCCTGTAGAATAGGCGTTGTCGCCCAGGAGGATCCAGGCATTAAGGTAGTTGTCCCCCAGGTAGTGGATCAGCTGGTCGCGCACGGCCCGCTGGTTCACGGAGTTATTGCCACAGTCGCCGACCGCGGCTATGCGGTATAGGGCCACTGTGCCGGGTACAGGCAGGGTCACGAAGTAGTTGTCGGGACCGCTTTGCAATGAGTCCTTGTAAGACCCGATGGTATAATAATATTTTGTCGCCGGCTCCAATCCATCCAGCCGGATCTTGTGTTCCGTCACCAGGACGCTATCCTGTGCATTCCTGTCCGGCTGTCCCAGCATTTTGCCGAAGTGTACGGCTCCCCGCGTAAGCACGTCCGTGCGCCAGCGGATCACGATGCTGGTGGATGTGGCGGCCTGAAGATAGGGCCCTCGGAGGAGGATTGCATGGCTGGGACCGGAGCGCTGTGCATGGAGGAGGGTAACGGACAAGAGGAGCAGGAGGATCAGAGCGAATTTTTTTTGCATGGCGGTAAAATTAGTCGTCGTATGTTACGTCAAAGTTAAGACGTGCGAGGAAGTGTGTCCGTTAACGAATGAATGAAAAGGATAATATCCTTCTTTTCCTCCACAGATAGGTGCAGCGGCG
>JAMFRX010000077.1 GCA_026224995.1 Puia dinghuensis | reverse complement strand
GGACAGGCGCCCAAGAAAGAGGGGCGCCAACGGTCCGACGGGTGGCTCAGCTGGTCCGACGGGTGGTTTTTTATTGGCGGAATCCTTTTTCTCCATTTCTACTTTGAGGTCGAAATCTTCCTTGCTCAGCTGGAAGCGATCCCAGGCCTTCTGGTCGAAGAACATGGCGTATACGTCGTTCTGGCCACCGCGGCTGAGGTTTTTGAGGCCATTTTTGTTGCTTATCCAGTACATCATCCTGCCGTCCAGTCCCCACTGCGGATGTTCGTCGTTGAAGCCGCTTTGCGTGAGGTTTATCCGTTTTCCCGAGCCGTCGTCTTTGATGAGCACTACGTCGTGGTTGCTCCAGCCGCCGCCTTCGCCGGAGGGGGCGAGCAGGTATTTGCTATCCGGAGACCAGGTAAAGAACTGGTCGCCGTCGGAATAGGAGTAGTTGACGCCTTCGGGGATAAGTATCGAAGATGTTTTGGCGGCGAGGTCATAGGATTTGAGGATGTTGCGTTCTTCGAGGTAGGCGATCTTTTTGCCATCGGGGGAATAGACGCCCTGGAATTCGTCCTTGCCTGTGGCGACGATGGGGGATGTCGTGAGCAGGGTGGAGGCGTAGAAATAAGGTTCCGTTTTCGAGGCGATGGTCACCTGTTCGATATCCCAGGATGCCTCATGTTCCACGGAATACAGCAGGGAGCGGCCGTCGGGGCTGAATTCCACCATGCGTTCCTGGAAGGGCGTATTGGTGATCCGACGGGTGGTCGTGCCGTCGGCAGAGGCCACGAAGATATCGCCGCGGTAGACGAAGGCCACCTGTTTGCCGTCGCCTGAGATAGCCATCTCCGAGGCTTCTCCTTTTACTGGAAGGATGGTCGTCTCGCCCCCGCCGAAGTCGGCGTCCAGGGTGATCGTAAGCTTTTGGGGTTCCTGTCCTTCGATGAGCGTATAGAGGTCACCGTTATAGGTAAAGGCCAGGAGGCCGTTGGTGCTGCGGGAGAGCTGGCGAACGGGATTCTTTTCGAAGTGGGTGAGCTGCTGTACCGTGGCCGGGCTGGTCAGGGAGGAGCGGTAGAGATTTTGGTTGCCGTTGCGTTCGCTGAGATAGTAGAAGGCGTCGTCATTTCCCCAGACCGGCTCGCGGTCTTCGCCTTTGAAGTCCGAGACCTTAGTGTATTGGTTACTGGCCAGGTCGTAGACCCAGATATCGCGGGTGACGCCGGAGGTATGGTGTTTCCGCCAGGGGTCTTCGTAGCCTTTTCGGTCCTGGTAGATGAATTTGTCGCCTTTCCCGTTGAAATGTACGAATTCGGTTCCGGCGCTATTGATCATGGTGCTTGAGCCGCCGTTTATGGGGACGGAGAAGAGCTTAGCCCAGTAGGCATCACCGGGAAATCGGGCGGAGGTATAGATATCGTGCCGGTCGGTGCCGAAGACGATGTGCTGGTCGTCCGGGGTAAAGTCGTAGGGAATATCCCGGGCCGAGTTGGCCGTCAGGCGGATGGGTTCGCCGCCGGTGGCCGGCATCACGAAGACGTCGAAATTGCCGTAGCGGTCGGAGGCGAAGGCGATCTTCTTGCCGTCGTGGCTCCAGATGGGGTAGCCGTTATAGGCGTTGTTGATGGTGAGCGGGGTGGAGGGGCCGCCCGTGGAGGCCACTTTGAAGAGGTTGCCTTTGTAGCCGAAGGCGATCCATTTGCCGTCGGGGGAAAGGGCGGGCTGCATGATCCAGCGGGGCTGCGATTGGGCCAGGGCGGGTAGGATGGAGATGGACGCGAGCAAGGACACGAGGAAGTTTCTCATGGTTCAGTTGTTGGTAAAGACTAATGTAGGGAAAAACCGCCGACTCCGAAATTAATGAGTTTGAACGGATTTGAACCGGGTTTGAATGGGTTAGCTGGGGCGTGACCGGGATATTTGAGGAAAAAAATGAAGAAATTAATTTTTTTATTAGTGGCGGGCCTATGGGGAGCTGAGGGATCGGCGCAGGTAGTAGCACTGAAGGCGGACAACTGGGTCTTCCGGCCGGGGGCGGTGCAGTTCAGGGACAGCGGCGGGGTGGCGCAGATGAAGATCGATTCGACCAGGGGGAGTGTTGTGCTGAAGCATGCCGATCTTGGGGATGGGACCATAGAATTCGACATGATCCCTACCGACCCGAATTTCTCGCAGCTCTATTTCCGGCGCGAGGACAGCCTGGAGAGCGAATGCTTTTATTTCCGGACGGAACGGGGGATCGGCCACCCTTATGATATGGTCGCCACGCAATATACGCCCATAGTCAAGGGGACAATGTACTGGGATCTCCTGCCGTACTATCAAGGGAATGCCAGCTTTGGGCTGCGGACGAACCATGTAAAGCTCGTCATGAATGGCAGGCAGCTCCGGGTCTTCGTGAACGACATGGAGAGGCCCACGCTGGAGGTTCCGCAGATGGAAGGCAATACGACGCACGGAACGCTGGCTTTCTCGGGGCAGGCGATCATTTCCAATTTAGTGCTCAAGCCGGGAAAGGTAGATGGACTATCGCCTTTGGCGGGCATCGATCCTGTGGCCAACGATCCGCGGTATCTGCGGCACTGGCAGATGACGAAGCCGGATACCCTTCCTGCGGGCATCGACTTCTCCTGGGACCTGATGCCGGGAAAGGAAAGGTTTTGGCAGCCTATAGATGCCGAGCGGCGGGGGCTGATCAATCTTTCGCGGCAGTGGGTGGTCAAGCGGAGTCATCAGATCGTCTGGCTGAAGACGACGATCCATGCGGATCAGGCGCGCAGCTGTACGATGCGGCTGGGTTTTCTGGATGAGGTGTGGATGTTCCTGAATGGGCGGGTGTTATACGTGGACAAGAACTTCTATGGCCGGCCTATAGTTAAAGTTCCCAATGGGCGACTGTCACTGGAAAATACGACGGTTACCATACCGCTGCAGCAGGGCGACAACGAGCTGTTGGTTGGGGTAGGGAGTAATTTTTACGGCTGGGGTATCATGGCGAGGTTGGATGACCTCGAGGGGATCACTATTGAGCGGACAGCCGACGGCCGGTAAGGACGGACCAGGAAATGCGGAATGCGAGCAGGCTTGGTGAGGGGTCGCCGGATACGAAGGTGTGTTCATAACGGAGGCCGAAGTTAACCGGCCATTTGGCCGATGGGATGATATAGCCGAGGCCCAGGCCTGCCGTGGGGCCGCCAATCTTTTGGTCCACCTCTGAGCCGTCGCTGTTGACTTCGGGGTTGCCATTGGCGTCGACCTTTTGGATGTCGGTACCGCCGATGCTGTAGCCGCCGAAGGGTTCGATATACCAGCGGGTACCGCTATGGTCGAGCGTATAGCGGTAGCCTACCAGCAAGGGGACTAAGATGAGGTGTGACTGGCCGGGATCGAAATAGTCGAATCCAGCTTCCAGGGTGAGCTCATTTCCTTTGCTGACGGGGAAGCCGCCATGCAGAAAAGCGCCGAAACCGGTGGCGGACTGGCCTTTGAGGATGAGGTGGGTAACTTCGAGCTGAGCGTGGAGGGTGATCGTTGCCGCGAGGAGGGCAAATACGAGTAAGGATAACTTCTTGGAGGAGGTCATAGTATTGATATTGGATGGGGCGAAAATAGCAACTAATCATTTGCTAAAGAAAGAATTCAATATATTTATTTATGAAAAAGATGTTAATGGTCAGCATGTTGGGCGTTGTGTTGCTGATGGGCAGTTCGCCCAGGCCCTTCAAGAATAAGTGGATACCCCTATTCGATGGGAAGACGCTCAACGGTTGGAAAGTTGGTGAGCATGCGGAGACCTTTTCGGTGGACAGCGGGTGCATCATTGCGCATGGGCAGACCGCGCATTTGTTCTATGTAGGAGATGTGCACAACCACGACTTTAAAGATTTCGACTTCAAGGCTGACGTGATGACGAGGCCCGGGAGCAATAGCGGCATTTATATCCATACGCAATACCAGGAGAGCGGCTGGCCGGCCAAGGGCTATGAGGTCCAGGTGAACAACTCGCATACCGACTGGCGCAGGACGGGAAGTCTGTATGGCGTAGAGGACGTGAAGGAGGTATATGTCAAGGATGACGTTTGGTTCGTCGAGGCGGTGAGCGTCAGGGGCAAGCACGTCGTCATCAAGCTGAATGGCAAGACGGTGGTGGATTATACCGAGCCGGACAATGTGCAAAGGCCTAAGGGAAGCGAGGGGCGGGTGCTGTCGGCTGGGACGTTTGCATTGCAGGGGCATGATCCGAATTCGAAAGTATATTTCAAGAATATCCTGGTGAAGCCGGTGGACTAAGCGGACAGCCGGTGTATCATCAGCGGACAGTCGGATGGGGACTGGTGGTGCAGCCATTTGAGAATGACGGGCTTAGAAATTGGCCGAAGAATTGGGGGTTTTTCGGCATCATGCTAAAAAACTACTTCAAGACCGCCTGGCGCAACCTGGCGCGGGGCAAGAGCTTTTCCATCATCAATATTACCGGCCTTGCCGTAGGCATGGCGGGGGCGACGCTGATCCTGCTATGGCTTGCGAATGAAGTGAGCTATGACAAGTTCCATGTCAACAAGGACCGACTTTACCAGGTCTATGGGATGACGGACCTGCCGAATGAGAAACACAGCGAGATCTCCGTGGTCTCGCAGCCGCTGGGGCCGGCGATGAAGCAGGACTTTCCGGAAGTGGAGGCTTTCACCCGGGTGAAGTATATCGATCATTTTCTCTTTACGGTGAATGGCAAGAGCTTTACCAAGATCGGGGGTCGTTTTGTCGACCCGGCTTTTCTGGAGATGTTCAGCTTTCCATTGACGGCGGGGAGCAAGGAGGGGCAGCTTGGCAGCGTCTATTCCATTGTGATCACGCAGAAGCTGGCGCAGCAATTGTTCGGCAGCGTCGACGTCGTCGGGAAGACCATTCGCATCGACAGCGTGGACAACTTCACGGTGACGGGCGTTTTAAAGAACCCGCCGGTGAATAGCCGTTTTCAGTTCGACTACCTGCTGCCCTGGTCCTACCTGAAGAAGATAGGCTGGAACAATGATAACTGGATCAGCAATAACGTATACACCTATGTGCTGCTTCTTCCCCGTACGGATGTCGCTGCTTTCAACGGGAAGATCAGGGACCTGACGAGGAAGTATTCGGGTCGCAGCGATGTGTGGGTACACTTTGTTTACCCGCTGCGGGACTGGCATCTGTATGCCCAGTTCGACAACGGCATACCTGTGGGTGGGAAGATCGATACGGTGCGGACCTTTGGGATCATCGCGGGTTTTATCCTGTTGATCGCGTGCATCAATTTTATGAATCTCAGCACGGCCCGTTCGGAGAAGCGGGCGAAGGAGGTCGGTATCCGGAAAGTGTCGGGGGCGGGAAGGGGGTTGCTGATCGGTCAGTTCATCGCCGAATCTTTTTTGATGTCCTGTATCTCCGGTGCGGTAGCCTTACTGATCGTCGCCCTGGCGCTGCCTTCTTTTTGTACGCTTATCGGCGAGCAATTGGCGTTGCCCTATGGTGATGGGTCTTTTTGGGCGAGCGTTGCCGGCTTTATAATACTAACGAGCTTATTGGCGGGGAGCTATCCTGCCTTCTATCTCTCTGCGTTCAAGCCGGTGAGCATCTTCCGCAAGCAATTCAAGAAAAGCCAGAGCGCCTTATCGCCGCGAAGGGTGTTGGTGGTCCTGCAATTTACCTTTGCCATCGTCCTGATCATCTCTACCATGATCGTACGGCAGCAGCTGCAATATGCGGAGGACAGGGATACGGGGTACTCGAAGAACAATCTTGTCTATGTGGATTTTGTAGGGGATATCGAGAAGAACTATCCGCTGATCAAGCAGGAGCTGCTGAGCAGCGGTGTCGCCGCCTCTGTGACCAAGAACTGGACGGGCATGTCGCAGGGCGGGGGGCATACCTGGGTATTCCGCTGGCAGGGAGAGGCGCCGAAAGATACGACGACTACGATCACCGAATATACTACCGATGCCGGGCTTGTCAAGACTGCGGGCCTGCAGCTGCTGGCAGGAAGGGATATCGATATCTATCAGCATCCGACGGATAGCCTGGCCGTGCTGTTGAATGAGACGGCAGTCAAGCTGATGGGCTTTAAGGAGCCGATAGGGCAGATCATCGCGGATCATTATAACAACAGGTACTGGCATGTCATAGGGGTGGTGAAAGACTATGTCGAGAGCTCGCCTTATGAACAGGTGCCGCCGGTGGTGATCGCTGGGGCGGCCAGCGGGATGTTCGGGACGATGCATATTAAATTCAACCCCGCGAACTCTACGGCGACCAGTCTGGCTAAGGCGGCCGCCGTGTTTTCGAAATACAATCCCGCCTATCCGTTCGACTACCAGTTTGTGGACCAGGACTATGCCACCAACTTCGAGGATGCGCAGCGTACCAAGACGATGGCGGGGTTATTTGCCGCATTGGCCATATTCATCTCCTGTTTAGGGTTGTTCGGGCTAAGCGCCTATGTGGCGGAGAGCAGGATCAAGGAGATCGGGGTGCGGAAAGTATTGGGTGCTTCGGTGCCGGCTATTGCGCGGCTGCTGTCGCTGGACTTCGTGCGGCTGGTGCTGATCTCTATGTTGATCGCTTCGCCTGTGGCGTGGTATGCGATGCAGCACTGGCTGCAGGACTATACCTATCGCATAGACATCGGCTGGGGGGTATTCCTTGTGGCTGGTGTACTGGCGGTGGGTATTGCGATGTTGACGGTGAGCTTTCAGGCCATCAAGGCGGCCAGGGCCAATCCGGTTGTAAGCTTGAGGAGCGAGTAGGGTTAGCTGATGCGATGTGTTGGGGTGGGATAGCCGGGCTGGAAGCAGCGTTCGCTGATGGTATGGATGGTGCAGCCATATTCTTCCTGGATAGCGCGGATCGCGTCGGCGACGAGGTTGGAGAGGCTGGTGGGGTCGGTTTGTACCCGGGCATTGATGAGCAGGGTGGCGGAGAGGGCGGGCTGGGGGGTGTTTTCTTCTGTAAAGCCCGTGGCCGTAAAGCTGAGCTTTGTCTTGCCGTCGAGCAGGAATTTTAGGTGGCCGATGGGGTGGTTGGTGGCGCTGAGGCGTTGCATGAGGGTTATGGCCGCGGCCTGCGCCTTTTGTCTGGGGCATTGGATCTCCAACTCCTGGTCGAGCCAGGCCAGCTTTGCTTCGCCGGCGCCGTAGAGGTCGTAGTCGATGTTCAGGGAGGGAAGGGTTGCGGTGAAATGGGTGTTGTCGAGCGTCGTCAGCCAATGAGCGATATCTTGCTGGTCGAATGAATTTTGGTATAGGATGGTTTTTTCGCCGTAGCGGTCTTGCAGGAGATCCTGGAGAGGCGCCTTATCGGCGAGCAGGTCGGTCTTGCTGACCACGATGACCTGCGCTTCTTCCAACTGTTTGAAATAGATATAACGAACGGAGCTATCGAAGGCCGATGCTGTGCTGTCGTCCAGCAGGGACTGCAGCAGGCGGGCGTCGGCGAATACCGAGATGGTGGGCTGCCATTCCGGGTGCTGGTGCAAGAGTGGCTTCAGCACGGTGGCTATGAGGTCGGTGCAGGAGCCGACGGATTCGGCGAAGAGGACAGCGGGGGTATTGTGTCTTGACAGGCGATGGATGGCCCTATCGAGGTCGTTGTAGTTGCAGCAGAAGCAGCCATTGGTGACCTGGCCGGAGGGGATGCCCAGGTGGGTGAAGAGGTCGCCATCTACGAGTCTTGTGCCCTGGTCGTTGGTGATGACGGCGACCTGCTGGTCTTTCTGGTCTTTTAGGAAGCGGCAGGCCTGGATGATCGCGGTAGTCTTGCCGCTTCCCAGGAAGCCGCTGAGGATGTGGAGCTTGAATTTCGGGGGCGTGTCCGTGATGCTGTCGATGACCACATGGAAGAAGAAGTCGTCGTCGGCGCCTTCTTCGCCTTTTTTTAGTGTGATCTGCTTACTATCGCCGGCTTGGAGGCCTTCCAGCTGCGCCTGCAGCAGGGGCGAGATCGTTGAAGAGCCATGGAGGTAAACGGTAGACTTGTCTTCCAGCACTTCGCCTTTGCTGTTCCTGAGGATGTAGCGCATAGAAACAAAGCTACCCTTGCGGATCATGCGTGCTTGTTTTTGATCTTATCCACGGGGATCGACCCATAGGCCACGTGTACGCTTGCCTTTCCTTCCCGGAGGGTGACGGTCCCGAAGCTGGTAGCGGTGGAGAGGAAACAGGTGAAGTCGCCTATTTGTGAATCGATGTAGAGGGTCTTCTCCGTGGCGTCATAGCGGATGCCGGTGAGTCCTTGCAGGAGTCCGTAGCTACTCATGGCCCGGGCATACCAGTGACCGCATTCGTATTCGTTAAAGGGGTTGCGGATGCGGCCGTCGTTGCGATCGCGGCAGAGGCGGACGATCTCCAGGCCTTCTGCCACTTTTCCCATGGACATCAAATGAGAAGCGACCTGGTACTCGATACCCGTCCACACCTCGTCGCTATAGACAAAGGGCAGGGAGAGCTTACCGCCTTTGGGCCAGGTGCAGAGCAGCAGACCACCTTCGTGGCCCAGGGCGTAGGCCGGGCGTTGCGGGTTGGCGTGTTCGGCGAGGGTTTTGCGGAGGTTGTATCGATGGATGGCCAGGAGATGGCTTTTTATCTTTTGCGGATCGATGAAGTCGTCCAGGCCGCACATCTTGCCGATCCAGGCGCCCAGCACGCCGTCGCTGAGGCAGCCTTTACCATACTGATACTTCGGTCCCTCCTGCTGCAGCAAGGTGATCGCTTCCGGCGAGTACTCGCCGCCGAAAGACTTCGCCTTTGCAGGGTCGGGTGCGTTCAGGTTCTTGTATTCGATGTTCTGGATGAAATACTCCCCGTCATACAGGTTCGTCTCCATGTAGTGCCGGCCTTTTTGGTATAGCGCTTCGAAGGTATCTACAGGCTCACTCAGGTGTTTGCCCATTTGCGTGATAGCCTGGAGCGCGCCGAGGTAGAAGCTGGTGCACATGCCATCCGCACCCCAGAACTCGATGTCGTAGGTATTGTGGTGTGGTTCTTCGACGACGCCATTGGCGCGTGGGTCCCAGGTGTGGATGCAGTAGTCCATGCTCTTCTTTACGCTGGGGTAGATATTCCTGAGCCATTCTTCGTCGCCGCCGATGCGCCAGTCGCGGTATACCTTCATGATGCCGCCGAGCTGGCCGTCTGCCGCCGCATGGAAATCATGTTTCACCGGGCTGATGGGCATGTTGGCGCGGAAGGTCTGGTGTCCCTGGTCGTTTTGGTCTTCGCCGAACTCCGTTGCGCGGAGGGTTCTTTCCAATGCAGGGAACAGGTGGGGCATGGCCTGCGCATAATTCCATACGTGGGTGCAGGAACCGTTGCAGCAGCCTTCGTCGTCGCCGCAGCCTTCCCAGCCCCAGAAGCGGCCGTCTGCCTGCCGGAGCGTTGTTGGAGACTTGAGAATGGTGAGGTTGGCGGCCACGGCCTCCATGACCTCCGCGGGCAGGGTGCTGGCGTGGAAGGCGTTCCTGAAGAGCGTAGTCTTTTCGTGGAGGGCGGTATAATTGTTCTTCCAATATTCGGCGACGGCGTTTATGCTATCGAAGCGGCCGCTATACCAGGGCTGATACGTCGAAGCGGCGGGCAGGCTCTCGCCTATATGCAGGGCGGAGTGGGGGACATACCAGGCCATCATCAGCCGGATGGTTTTGGTGGCGCCGGCTTTCAGGGTAAAGGGTACGAAGAGCGAGGCGCCGGGCGCCCCTTTATCGACGGGAGGGGTATCTCTTGTCCTGCCTTCTTTCACCGTATTCCAGGCCATGGTGAAGGGGTCCCACCAGCCGCCGCGGAACCAGCAGTGGTCGACGATGGTAGCGGCGTCGGGCGAGAAAATGGCGAAGCTGTTGCCCGCTTGTTGCAAGACGAAGCCGCCGGGCATGCTGCCGATGCTGTTCTTATCGTCGTCCTGCGCCAGGAAATTCTTGGTGTTGAAAGAAAATATGGCTTCCAGGGAGCTCGTGCCTTTGTTGACGAAGGTATACTCCAGGGCGCCGACGGGGAGGCTGGAATTATCCTCGTCTGTAGGTATGAAGGGGCTCCAGCCGGTGAGGGTCGGCTGGATAGGGATATCGTTATCCTCAAGGCGCACGGCGCCGAAGGGAAAGTCGGCGGTGAAGGCCGCGTGGGAAAACCTTGGGAGCCCATAGGTCGCGCCTGCCTCGCCGTTGCCGCTGCCACGCAGGCCGAAGTACTTCCAGGTCGGCACGGGGCCTTCGAGGACTTTGGCGCCGTTGGTGATCCCCTTGACTGCCAGGGCGGCGAAGCAGGCCGGTTCGTTATAGACCTCCGGGCGGTTGCGCACGCTCAGGTGGGAGATGGCGCCTGTACCTTCGAGGCAGAACATGCCTGCGCCGATGCCCCCGATGGGGAAGGCCAGGCGGTTGAGGTATTCGCCGGTATAAGGAGCGTTGTATTTACGGGTTTGGGGGGTTTCTTTTTTTGCGGGGCCGGGGTCGGCTGGGTCGTTTGCGAGCAGGGAGGCGGGGCCGGTGGTGAGGCCGAGGCCGCTTAGGGTGAGGGTCTTGAGAAAGGTGCGTTTCTTCATGGTATTATTCTTGGGGCCGGCTATGAGCCGGCCGACTTACTTATAAATTTTTTCTACCTGGCCCTTGGCGTCGTAGACCTTCGTCTCGAAGTTCAGCGGCGAGGAATCACAGGTAAAGATCTCCATGGTCTTGTTGTCGCGCAGGAACTGCGAGGGGGAGATGCCGAACATTGTCACCAGCATTTTGTGGAAGTGACTGTTGTCGGTGAAGCCGGCTTCCCAGGCCGCATTGTTGATCGGGCTGCCGGTCATGATGCGGTTGATGGCGAAACGGATCCTGCTCCAAAGGATATATTTATAGATCGACACGCCGGTGTGCTGTCTGAACAGGGTGCGGAGGCGGCTTTCCGAGAGATGGACCATGGCAGAGAGGGTGGCGATGCTGAGCTCGTCGGGCTGGCCGGTGTCGATGGCCTGTTCTACGATCCGGATGCGTTTGTCGGGCTGTTGTGGTGTTGTCTCTCCGGCCAGCGCATGCAGGATGTGACCGACCATAGCGTGCAGGGCCATGGGGTCGGGCTTGAGCAAGACCTGCTGCAGGTCATTGGGCTTTACGGTGTCGAAGAGGTTGAAGGCTGGCTCTGCCGCGGCTTTATCCCGGAGGTGACGGGTTGCTATCGCTTTGGCGGCGGCTGTATCGGTGTCCAGGTAGATGATGAGCTGGACGCTATCGCTGGTGTCCAACTGGTGCGGCGTATCTTCTTTAATGATGAAATTCTTACAGGTTTGCCAGGGGGCCTCGCCAACACGGCAGCGGAAACCGTCGTGGATATCGGTGATGATCTGCATCGTGTTGTGGCTGTGCACGTTGGTGATGCAGTTGGAGAAGAAGATGGCCGATACGCCATTCCACAGGTAGAAGTTGGAGCGGAAGGGGCTGATGGTTGCTTTCATAACCCTATTTCAGTCATAATATACAACTTTTTTGAGCGGTGGGGGGATACCTTTATCCTAAATCTTTGAATATGCTAGGGAAATATTCGCTTATGGCTTTTGTGGCAACGGTGGAGCGGGCCAAGGCCAGACTATTTTACGAAGAGAAGCTCGGATTGGTCGTTGTACAAGCGGACGACTATGGGGTGATGTACGATGCCAATGGGATCCGGCTGCGGCTATCTTTTGTGCAGGAGCTGAAGCCTGCGCCTTATTCTATCCTGAGCTGGGTGGTGCCGGATATCCATGCGATGATCGGGGCGCTGAAGACCAGGGGTGTGGACTTCGAGATCTTCGATGGGTTTGGGCAG
>JAMFRX010000658.1 GCA_026224995.1 Puia dinghuensis | reverse complement strand
ACCTGCCCCCATCCATACGATACAAAAAAACAAAGAAGCGCACTGATCGATGCGCTTCTTCTAATGAATTTGTTACCAAACATTATTGTAAAATTTTTATCGTATACCTAAAGGTACCGGAAATCCTACTCGATCGCCTTCGGGCTATTATACAGCTTCAGCTTCTGGATCCCCCACTCGTCCGTCGCGAACCGGACGTGCCGCCCCTGATGATCCTGATCCCCGTTCATTCTCCTCCCCAATACTTCCCGGCCATTGATATACTTGACTTCATCGCAGCTGGCGATATTGGTCACCCTGCCCGGATCGCTATGGTTAAAGGTAGCTGCAAAGCCGGTTCCCGCAACGATGAATTCATCCGGCCCCGTTTGAATGATCAACCCGCCAGTGGAACCCCAAAGAGAATCCCGGCCGCCATTTGCCCAGGGCAGGATATTGTAATGCGAACAGGTGATATCGTAATTACCCATCTTTATCGTGTAGGTCTTATGCTGACCGTCAAAAAGAAAACCTTCCATCGCCAGCCATTTGCGGCCACTGATCACCGGTGAAAGCTGTTGCAGGATGTCATAGCTCCTGCCCCGGGGCCCCGAAGCATCGGACTCCGATTCGATGGAGAAAGGCGAGAACCCCAAAGCCTTATAATGGCCTACGACGAGAAATACCTTGGCCGCCACGGATCGGTCAAACTTCATTTCGGGTATGAACAGCGGATTCCCCGCCCGAACATAGAGATCACACCAGTACCGGGTGTCCGGATTATAAAAATCGGGGGATAATACGTCGATCGCCGGAGCAGCCGCCTTCCAGATATCCATGAGATGCGGCAACGGACCGGCGCTCGGATACTTCCCCGGCTGAACGCCGGGACGCGGCAGGGCGGCATTGACATACATCGGAAGATCATATTCCTTCTTCCCTGCCGCCGCTACAGCATTGGCATACCGGGCATAATACCATGCCTGAAAGATCTCTTCGGTCCCGATGCCCTGCCCAAATACGTTCTCCCAGCTGTCATCGGTCCGGCCTCCGCTGCCCTCCCATTTCTTTTTTAATTCGGGCATCAAACGATCGGTATTCTTTCTCAGATACTCGCTCAGTTCCCGCGGAATATGCGCCCGGTATAGCGCATTGGCGGCTCCGGAGATCTCCCTCCCCGTCGAAAGCAACCCGATCACAGTCTCCACCAGCACCAGGATAACGGTTCGTTTCGACGCGTCGGTTTCCCGGATATGTTTCATCAACGCTGCAAAGGCCTTCTTATCGGCTTCGAGTGTCTTTTGGGCAAAAGCAGAAAAGATCTCCTGGCTCCTGCCCGCGCTGTCCGCCGTACGGGGAAATCGCTTGGAGTCGGTCTTCATCCAAACCGGCGTGTAACAGCTCATGCTGTTCTTCCAGGTGCCAAACCACAACAACACCAGCTTCAAACCGTGCCGGGAGGCCTCCCCGATCAGACTGTCTACAAGCGTATAATCAAACCGGTTTTCCTCCGGCTCCAGCAGCTCCCAATAGACGGGTGCGATCACCGTGTTGAGGTTCATCTGCCGCAAATGCTCCCACGAAGGCCGGAGATAGTCCATATTCGAGGCGCTGGAATTCCCCAGCTCGCCACCCAGGATGAGAAAAGGCTGACCGCCCACCACCAGCCGGGTCGAAGTATCACCCTTCTCCAGTTGGATAACAGACGGCCCGGTCTGAGCCATTGCAATGCAACCCCCAAGCAATGCCGAAAAAAGGATAGCCGCTCTTTTATAGATCATATTTCGTTTTTAGTATCCCGGATTCTGATATTGCGTCTTGTTAGGATCGGTTAACGCATCCAGCTCCGTTTGCGGGATAGGACGCAGGTTGTTGGTTTCTTTGACGTTGGGTCCGCCCAAACTGTTGTACGCCTGAACACGGCTTACCAGCAAGTCCCTGCAGGCGAGATCCGCCCAGCGCACATTTTCTCCGAACAGCTCTCTCGTCCTTTCCGTCATAATGAAATCAAGGGTCATGTCCGCTGTAGTAAGGGGAGACCAGACCGGGGTCTGCTCCGTACCGGTATTTTTCATCAACATCATCGCCTGCCTCGCCGCCAGATCGCTCGGAGCAAGCCCGGCCCGGTAAGCAGCCCTCGTCCTCAATGTAGTGATCAACGACAAAGCAGCGGCGGCCTGTCCCGTCTGCATAGCCGCCTCCGCAGCCAGCAGATAGGTTTCACCCAATCTCGCGACAGGAGTAGGCCGGCCTGAGTAATCGCTTACCCCCACCCTTTTGTTGTCGTCATATTTTTTGATACTTGGATACAACTGTATCGCGCTGCTCTTTTGATTATAGAACGAATCGGGCGGCAAAATAGCGTATTTCTTGGTTCCTAAAGCGGAAAGCGAATCCGCATATGCCTTGT
>JAMFRX010000657.1 GCA_026224995.1 Puia dinghuensis | reverse complement strand
CCGGGTCATTATTCTGGTGGAAAAAGAGAGGCTCGTTATCACCCTTGACAAATAAAATAAAGCAAATAACTGTTGCCGGGAAATCCGCCACCTATGCAAACCATCGAAGGAAAGGGTAGATCCGTTTGGTGGAAAGTACCGGTAATTTTAAATCATTATTATCCAAACACTCGTAAAACGAAGTATATGGAACAAGACAATATTTGTGAAATAAAGAATCAGATGCAATTGCTGGGTATCCATCCGGAAGTACTCGCAGAAAATGATCTTACTAGGCATATCGCCGCAGAAAAACAATTCTTTGAAATCTGCGATCAGGTAATTTTTGAGGGGGAGGCAGTGCTAAAAGCCCATTTATATTTTTTTAAATCTCCGGTGACAAAGGAGTTCATTTTGCAGAAATATAAGGCAAGTTTGTGTTTCCCGGACGATCCGGAAAAGGACAAAACTCATGTCTTTGATAGGGCGAAGGGAATCTTGGTAACTCTCAGGGAAGCTTTTAATTTGCTTTGCGGCCGGGCCGTTTTTACGGAAATGACGCCGCCAAATGGCGACGAATATTCGGCCTGGATACAGCTCAATTTTGCAGAAAAAACCCTCGAAGGCAATTACTTAATCAAGCGTTTTCGGGCTTATAACGGCTATGACCTGGGCCGTCTTTTGAGTAGATATCCCATTCGGGAATTGAACGATACAGGCTTAAAAGCAGAAATAATAGAGGGCCTTAGACGCGGCGATTTGATCCCGGTGACCTTCCTGAAACCCAGCGGCAGGACCGAAAAGAAGTTGATCGAATTCAACCCGGTTCACAAAATCATTACGATTTATACCGTCCGCAGGACCATCCAAAGCAAAAGGAACAGTGAATAGGTTCTTACCTTTTAAGAGATTAATCCGGCCCGTTCGAGCCGGATTTTTTCTTTTATTAGCTTGTGCTTTTAAAGCGCGACTTTGGAGCATTTCATGGGTTTTACCCAAAATGTGCCACATTTTTACATCTGGGCGGGGAAAACGAATTTTGAGCGCGAAAAATCCTCCATCCTGGTCGTTTCGAAAATTGATTTTAAACCTGCTTTTTTTGCTCTGGTTGGCCGGGTAAGACCGGTTTCGCAGATAACCTCTCCTTCAGCGCCTGCATGTCCTGGCTGACCTTCTTATCGAGTATCTTGGCATAGTGCTGAGTTGTCTTCAGATTCCGATGCCCGAGCATTTTGGAAACCGTCTCTATCGGGACACCATTGCTTAAAGTGATCGTTGTGGCAAATGTGTGCCGGGCAATGTGAAAAGTCAGACGCTTGGTGATCCCGCAACAGTCAGCTATTTCTTTCAAATAGGCGTTCATCTTTTGGTTGCTCAGGACTGGCAAGACCCTGTCTTTTTGCATACATTGGGGATGGTTGACATAGCGTTTTAGTATTTCCTCAGCCATAGGAAGCAAGGGAATCCGCGACGCTGTATCAGTCTTTTGTCGGTGGGTAAAGATCCATTTGCCGCCATCGACACCTATGCTAATCTCCGACCTCCGCAGCTTCTGCAGGTCCGCATAGGCCAGCCCGGTGAAGCAGCTAAACAAGAATATGTCCCGAACCTGGGCCAGCCGGGCCACCGAAAAAGTCTTCTCGCCCATCCTCTCTAATTCATCGGCGGTCAAAGCTTGGCGATCCACTTCCCGGAGCGCCAGACTAAAACCGGTAAAGGGATCGCGCTGCAGCCACCCGTTCCGCAACGCCCGAATTGCCATTTTCTTTATACAGGCGATGTACTTCATGGTGGTATTGTGGTCGATATGCTGGACGCTTTTATACCAGAATTCCAGCTCCGTAATGAATTCGTAGTCCAGTTTCCGGATGTCGATATCGTCCAATTTATACTTCCATTGCAGAAAGCTGCGGGTGTGATTAAGGACAGTATTAAACTTGGTCAGCGTCCCCTGCGAATACTCTTTTCCGATCAGCGCCTTCACCTGGTCGTTGTGGTATTTGAAGATGTCCAGCAGCAAATGCGGCTTCTCTCCGCCGACCTCCCGGCCCTTTAAAATGTTTCGGATGGCTTCCGCAGTGACCGGCTTTGCGCTCATGAGCAGCTGGTGTCGGGCATCGTGAACCTTGGCCTGGAGTGTGTCAAGATAGTCGTTTAGTGCCTGGGCTTCGCTCCCTAATTGATCAGATTGTCGCCTTCCGGGACGCCGATCAATGACAGCCCGGCCGGCTTTCGCATCCCAGCGTTTGGGATCCCAACTTCGATGAATGGACATTTCTTTCAGTGCACCGTCGATTGTAATTCGCAAGTAAATCGGACGGTGAACATTGGCGTCACCGTGATGCTTTTTGAGGTAAAAAAGCAAACCAAAACTCTTCGAGATCATACACAAATGCTTTTTAATTCGTGATTAAATTAGCGATTGCATACGTTCTTGACTTAGGCTAAATACGCGTAACTCAACGACAGTCAAAGGTTTTTGCTGTGTCCAGTGAGCCGATTTCAGTGAATTTTCGACAGGTCACGAATTGCTCACTGAAAACAAGGCAAAATGGGGGAAAATGAGCGAAAGCACGAACACTCCCCATCAAGCAAAAAGCCCGTCAACACTACGTCAACAGGCTCTTTAAGAAAAATCAGATAAACAATGTGCGGAGAGGGTGGGATTCGAACCCACGGTACAGTGTTACCCGTACGACGATTTAGCAAACCGTTCCTTTCGGCCACTCAGGCACCTCTCCAAAACCCTTTTTTGCCGAATGAAGGGGAAATTCCTCCGGCGTCTTTGTAAGGGGAGGCAAAAATAGAGATTAATTGGCTTACGCCCAAATGAGGGGTGTTTTTTATTTGGCAGGCGGGCGACATAAAAAAACCCACCGGAAGGTGGGCAAATTAGTTGTAGAGCAAGTTGTTTGGTCGGTAGACGGCAAGTTAGCATGGTCTCTTACATAGCGGCGAGCTGGACTTTTTGCTGTAGCTCCATGACATTCTCGCGAAAAAGGCTGTCGGTATCCATGAGGTCTTTAACCGTCTGGCAGGAGTGGATCACGGTAGTATGGTCACGGCCGCCGAAGTGTTCGCCAATGGTCTTGAGGGAATTCTTGGTAAAGGCTTTGGCCAGGTACATAGTGATCTGCCTCGCTTGAACGATTTCGCGTTTGCGGGTTTTCTGCAGTAGTTTATCGTAGGAAACATCGAAGTATTCACAGACCATGCGCTGTATAGTTTCGATGGTGATCTCCTTACTGCTAGTTTTCACGAAATTACGGAGTACCTTTTTAGCCAATTCCAGATCGATTTCCCTCTTATTGAGCGAAGATTGTGCCAAAAGTGAGATCAAAGCACCCTCCAGCTCCCGTACGTTGCTGTTGATGTTATAGGCTAAGTATTTAACTACTTCTTTCGGCATTTCGAGGCCGTCATTCTTCATCTTTCTTTCGAGAATATCGATCCTGACCTCATAATCGGGAACCTGAAGGTCCGCGCTAAGCCCCCAGCGGAAGCGGCTCAGCAAGCGCTCCTGCAATCCATCAAGGTCTTTGGGTGGTTTATCGGAGGAAAGGATCAGCTGCTTGCCGGATTGGTGCAGGTGATTGAAGATCGCAAAGAAGGCATCCTGGGATTTCTCGGCGCGGTTGAAGAATTGAACATCGTCTATGATGAGCACATCCACCAACTGATAGAAATGGATGAAATCGTTGATGGCGTTGTTGCGGCTATGGTCGACGAACTGGTTGATGAATTTCTCGGAGCTTACATATAATACCACTTTGTTCTGATGCAAGCGCTTGACCTCGTTGCCAATAGCCTGAGCTAAATGGGTTTTGCCCAGCCCTACTCCGCCATAGATGACCAGTGGATTGAAGGAGTTGGCGCCTGGCTTCTCGGCCACCGTTTTCCCGGCCCGGCGGGCCACCCTGTTGCAATCGCCTTCGACAAAAGAGTCGAAGGTGTACACCGGGTTGAGCTGCGCGTCGATCTGCATCTTCTTGAGCCCGGGGATCACGAAAGGGTTCTTAACGGGGTTGTTTATGATGAGTGGGAAATCCATTTCGTTGTTGGAAAAGGTTTTATAACCATGAGCCGGAACATCCATGGTCAGGGGCTTATTCTGATGATTACCGCTATCTACCATGATCCGGTATTCAAGCATCGCCTCCTTTCCCAAGATCCGCCTTAAGGTCTTCGCTAATAAATTTACATAGTGCTCTTCCAGGTATTCATAAAAGAACTGGCTGGGAACCTGTATCACCAGGACGTTAACCCTTAATTCTACAGGCTTGATCGGCTCGAACCACGTTTTATAATGTTGCCATTCTACGATATCCTTGATTATCTCCAAGCAATTGCTCCAAACTTTATCAAACGTTCTAGCCATTATTCAGTAACCAATTTTTATGCCGATTTAAAGAATAGTAATTTCAAAATGAAAATCTAAGGAAACGGATTCTAAAAAAGTTGCGCAGGGCGGCGAATATCAAAAATTTTCAGGAAATAAAAAATTTTTTATTCACTTGTTTTTTTTGCTTCGCCTACAGTTTGGCACGACATACAAAGAATCATTTTTTTTCTACAAAACTCACACCCAGCCTGACTGAAATAAAGCCGTGCAAAAATAATCCTTCACCCTTCTCAGGCCGTTTCAGACTTTAATAAAACCAATGCTTCAGGACTTATTCACATCAATGCGAGTTGGAAACGGTTGCAATGCAACCACCTCCTCGGGGCATAGAACGACAGTAGTGGTGGATCCAGGCGTAAAACAGCAGTTGACCCTGCCGGAATGTTTTAAACTTTTCTTTTATGAAGAAGGAAGACGTGAGCTTCGATGTGAACGAACCTTTCTTCATATATGTAGAGTTTGTTGTGAGGTAGTTGAAGATACAAATAATTTGATTGCATTTTTTAATAAATAATTTTTTTTTTCAAGAAATACTTTGTCCTCTCGAATGGTTAATTATATCTCAAACAGGCAGAACTAATTATAGTAATTTTGAAAGCCGCATGCAACAAATTATCGAGTTAAAGCTATTGCCAGCCGAAGCAGCCGACGAAAGTCTTCTCCGGGAACACATTGCCCGGGTTTCGGGCCAACGGGAAGAAGACATTACCGGCTTCAACCTGCTGAGGCGGGCGATCGACGCCAGGGCACGACAGCCCAAGATCCTTTTGACGATTCAAGTATTCACCGGCGAGCCCGTAAGTCAAACTATTGCAGCGCCACTTGTCTTTCCCGATACACGGAAAGCGGACAGGCAAGTCCTTGTAGTAGGCGCAGGGCCTGCAGGATTGTTTGCCGCGCTGCGCCTCATCGAGAAAGGCATCCGTCCGGTGCTGCTGGAAAGAGGGAAGGACGTGCGTGCAAGACGGCGTGATTTAGCATCCCTGAATAAGGATGGCGTGATCAACCCTGAAAGCAATTATTGTTTCGGTGAAGGCGGAGCGGGAACCTATAGTGACGGCAAATTGTATACCCGGAGCAATAAACGGGGAGATGTCAACCGCATCCTGCGGCTGCTGGTGCAATTTGGCGCCGATCACAACATCCTGATAGATGCGCATCCGCATATCGGCACCAACAAGCTGCCCCAGATCATCCAGGCCATGCGGCAACAGATAACGGATAGCGGCGGGCTGTTCCTGTTTGAAAAAAAAGTTGGACTTTGTTCTACAGGATCGACGCATCAGCGGAGTACGGACGGCAGATGGAGAAACATTCGACGGCAGCGCGGTCATCCTTGCAACAGGACATTCCGCGCGCGACGTCTTCCGGCTGCTGCACCAAAAGGGGATACTTATAGAGGCTAAGCCGTTTGCCCTGGGCGTGCGCATCGAACATCCACAGCTATTGATCGATCAGATTCGATACGGCGTCCCTTCGCCCTACCTGCCACCTGCGGCTTATTCCCTCGTGGAACAGGTTGGGAGCAAGGGTGTCTTCTCCTTCTGTATGTGTCCCGGCGGTATTATTGCGCCGGCGGCTACTGAGGACGGTGAATTGGTGGTAAATGGGTGGTCTCCGTCCCGGCGGAATAATCCCTATGCCAATTCGGGCATCGTGGTGACCGTGGAAGAGAAAGATATGCTCCCGTTCCGGAAGGAGGAGGCGTTGATGGGGCTCGCCTTTCAGCAGGCCGTGGAACGAAAAGCTTTTGACGCGGGCGGAGGCAGGTTCGTCGCCCCCGCACAACGCATGGCGGACTTTGTTGCCCGCCGTCCATCTGCCGACCTGCCTTCCTGTTCTTATTTACCCGGGATACATTCCGTGCCGCTGCAGGAGGTGCTACCCGGCTTTATCTATGAAGACCTGCGGCGTGCATTCGAAGCGTTCGGGAAAAAGATGAAAGGCTACCTCACCAATGAGGCCATAGTGGTGGCGACGGAATCCCGGACTTCTTCACCGGTACGCATCCCCCGGGATGCCGTGACCCTGCGTCATCCTCAGATCGGCAACCTGTTCCCTTGCGGAGAAGGTGCCGGCTATGCCGGCGGCATTGTGAGCGCAGCGATGGATGGAGAGAAGGTCGCGGACAAAGTAGCTGAAATGTAATCTGAGTGGCGGAAATGTAACATTCGAAGCGCTGTTGCGACAAACCTGAAAAGAATTACTAATGAATATCCTGGAAGTGCAAGGCATCCGAAAAAGCTTTGCCACGCAGCTGGCCGTCGATGGGGTCAGCTTTCGGCTGGACGAAGGCTCTATCTTCGGACTGCTGGGGCCTAACGGCGCGGGCAAGACTACGCTCATCCGCATGATTACCGGTATTTTCTATCCCGACGCCGGCAGCATCCTTTTCGAGGGCCGGCCCTTCGAGCCACTGAAGGACAGCATCCGCATCGGCTATATGCCGGAAGAGCGGGGGCTCTATAAGAAGATGAAGATCGGCGAACAGGCTATCTACCTGGCCCAGCTAAAAGGCATGAGCCGGCAGGATGCCACCCGGAAGGTCAAGGAATGGTTTATCCGCTTCGAGATGCAGAGCTGGTGGAACAAGAAAGTGGAAGACCTCAGCAAAGGCATGGGGCAGAAGCTGCAGTTCGTGATCACCGTTCTGCATGAGCCGCGGCTCATCATCCTGGACGAACCCTTTAGCGGTCTGGACCCGGTGAACTCCAATCTCATAAAAGACGAGATCTATGCGCTGGCCCGCAAAGGGTCCACCATCGTCTTCAGCACCCACCGCATGGAGCAGGTGGAAGAGATCTGCGACCACATTATCCTGATGAACAAAGGGCAGAAGATCCTGGACGGGACGGTCACAGGCGTTAAGCAACAATTCAAGGAGAACCTGTTCCGCATCGGACTGGAGGGCGAGCTACCGCAGCTGCCGGCGCCGGAGGCCTTTGAGATCGTCGGCAAAACCGAGGGACATATGATCGTGAAGATCACCGAAGGATACCGGCCAAACGATGTGCTGAGCTATTTTATAGGACGGGGAATTGGCATCAGCTCGTTTATGGAGGTACTACCTTCCTTAAGCGATATTTTCATAAAATTGGTAGAAGGAACTCCTCTTTCCAGACAATTTCAAAAAATTGACCATGAATAAGATTTGGTTGATCACCCGCCGCGAATATCTCACGCGGGTAAGGAACAAGACTTTCTTGCTATCCACCTTCCTGCTGCCGCTGGTGATCATGCTCTTTATCGCCGGCTCGGTCCTTATCAGCACTCAGACGCATACCCGGCACCGGATAGCGGTGATCGATGGCAACGGGTATTTTAAAGACTACCTGAAAAGCGACAGCTCCATCAGCTTCGACTTTTCGCCGGCGCTCGACACGGCCAACTACGAGATGAAGGGGTGCTCGGCCGTGCTGATCATCCCGCTCCTTCCGGAGAACGAGCAAACCGTGATCCGGCTGAAATATAAAAAGCAGCTGGGCCTGGCAGGAAGAGGAGATCTCGAAGGCCGCATCAACGATGCCATTGTCGACCACCTGATCTATGAGAAGACGACTATCAGCCGCAGCAGGCTGGACAGCATCCGTAAAAGCTCACATATCGTGGACCTGCAAACGTTCGAAGACCAGGGCAAGACCGCTAAGGCTTCCAACCAGGGTATGTCCTTTGCCGTGGGTTATATGAGCGGCATCCTGATCTATCTTCTCACCTTTATATATGGGGCCATGGTGATGCGCGGCGTCATGGAAGAAAAGACCAACAGGATAGCCGAGGTCGTGGTTAGCTCGGTGAGGCCCTTTCAGCTCATGATGGGTAAGATCACCGGCATCGGCGCCGTTGGCCTGACCCAGTTCCTGCTATGGGTAGTGCTGCTGATTGGTCTTGCGGTGGTTGCCCAGGCATTCGTCCCACCCAGCGTCTGGAAGGAAGTGCAGCAATTACAGCAGGCCGGCCAGATGGGGAATGCCTCTGCCGCAGTGCAGGCGAGCGATGCCGCCAACCGCATCTATGCCGTCAGAAATGCCGTCGACAGCGCTAATCTGGGGCTGATCTTCTGCTTCTTCCTCTTCTATTTTATCGGCGGCTATCTCTTCTATTCCGCCCTCTTCGCCGCCGTAGGCAGCGCCGTCAACGAAGACCCGCAGGAGGCCCAGTCGCTGATGATGCCAATAACGCTCCCCGTTATATTCTCTTTTTTTATCATGTCCGTAGCCGTTCAGGACCCGGGCGGCCCGCTGGCCGTCTGGGCGAGCATCATCCCTTTCAGCAGCCCCATTGTCATGATGGCGCGTATACCTTTTGGCATACCCGGTACCGTACCCTATTGGCAGCTGGGGCTTTCCATGCTGCTGCTGGTGCTGGGCTTCCTGGGCACAACCTGGCTGGCTGGCAAGATCTACCGAACCGGTATCCTGATGTATGGCAAAAAAGCAACATGGAAAGTAATGTGGAAATGGGCCTTCAAAGGATGAAAGGCAAAAAAATGTGGAGCGCCGGTGCAACATTACCGGGTCCCGTGCGTACTTTTATACGAAAGATGTCGTAAGATGCCGGCCAGGCCGGAAGAGGGATGCGGAGCATCAGAAGACGCCCTTTGGCAGGGCTCAAATTTGGCAGGCATAACATCAGCATAGATTTTAAGCCTCATGTGTAGTAGAAAAAACGGG
>JAMFRX010000656.1 GCA_026224995.1 Puia dinghuensis | reverse complement strand
TTCATATTCGAATCGGACCGCCATCCTGTTCTCGCGGAAACCCCACAGCTCTTTCTTAAGGCGATAGTCCAATTCCTTTTCCCATTTGCGGTACAAGAAAGCCTTTACTTCGTCCCGGCCTCTAAGGAACTCGGTTCTGTTTCGCCATTCGGTATCCTGCGTATAGGCAAGGCACACCTTTTCCGGATCTTTTGTATTCCAGGCGGCTTCGGCGTAATTAACTTTCTCTTGTGCGGTCTCGGCGGTAAAAGGAGGTAAAGGCGGCCTTTGTTCCATGTCGTTTGTTTTTATCCTTATTTGTTGTAGCTATTATATTCTTCGTCTGTCACCGGCTGCAGCCAGCTCACTACGCCCTCTTGGGTATTAGGATTTATGGCAAGATGGGTGAACTCGCTGTCCGGTGATGCCCCATGCCAGTGCACAACATCTGCAGGAATGGTTACGACATCCCCCTTTTCCAGCAATTGGATCGGCTTACCTTTCTCCTGGTAGTAGCCCGTACCGGCCGTTGCGATCAATATCTGCCCGCCCGTATGTGTATGCCAGTTGTTCCTGGTGCCGGGCTCAAAAATCACGTTCCCTATCACGCAATTAAGCCCACTATCGGGCGATACCAGCGGTCTGACCCATGCCGTTCCGGTAAAATATTCGGCAGGAGCCTTATTGCCCTTGGGAAAGATTTCATTTGCAGATGTATTCATAAATACAAAGGTAGCCCCGGCAGCATTCAGTTCTGACGTTTTTCGGGATGGGCTGCGGCCAGTCGAAATCACGCCGGGGTGCTAATTAATGCGTTTACGATATAAAAATGCAAGAAGTACTCCGAAAACTTGCCTATACTTCAAAAAAGAAGTACATTTGTCAAAACAACTTCGGAAACGTGAAAAAAATAACCATTTTTGGGCCTCCGGCGGAACGGGGATCCAAATAGTAAAACAAGCCCTGGACGCAGGATACCAGGTGACCGCACTAGTCAGGGACCTAGGGAAGTTCACATTGGTCCATCCAAATCTAATTGTAATAAGGGGGGACGTACTGATTGCTTCAACCATTGAAGAAGCGATCGTGGGGCAGGACGCCATCGTCTCGGCGCTTGGCAATCGCAGCACAAAGCCTACAAAGCTTTACTCCGATGGCATAGCTAATATTCTGGCCGCTATGCATCAAAATAATATCCAGCGGATCATCTGCATCTCGGCCGGTGGCCTGGAGGTAAACCCCAAGGCCAGCTTTTTCGTCAGGCTGCTCACAAAATATGTTCTTCAGCGGATCTTAAAAGAACCCTACGCCGACCTGCGTCTGATGGAGGCATTAGTACGGAAGACTCAAACGAAATATACGATCGTCCGTCCGGCCAGGCTGCTCGACAAGCCAGTCACCGGTAAATACCGGATCGGGATCAACACCAATATCGCGAACCCGTTTAGTATTGCCCGTGCCGATGTCGCCCATTTCATCGTGAAGCATATCAGTGATAAGCCAACATTCAAGTCTGTGACGTCACTTTCCTATTGACATCTAAAGAGTAAATAATGAACAAATTTGCACAACCCTTCGCCCTGCTCACAACAGGTTTGCTGGCAGGCGTATATTACTATGGACTATTTACAGTGATACCCGCCTTTTACGAAGTTCCGATAAAAGTTCATCTGGCCTACAGGGTAGCGTTGATGAACCATAATTCCATCTATGTACAGGCATTGACGGGAACCGCCATTCTTGCACCTATCTGGCTCGCTCTCGCCTCATGGCATAACCGCACGGTAAGGAATTGGAGTATTTTCGCCGCGATAGTGGCGTTGCTTTCTATTCTCACCACCCGTTTTGGCAATGTCCCTATTAATCGGCTGATCCGTGTTTGGGAAGCTAGCCAGCCGCCTGCTAACTGGAATGCCATTCTCGACCAATGGATCATGTTCAACAATATCAGGACGATATTTGCGCTGGCCAGTTTTGTCTTCGTGCTCGTTGCGGTTCAATTTAATAAGAAGGCCGCTTGACCACTGAATTATAGATCTCGTCGAACTTTTTCCCCTTATGCTCCTGGAATAAGGCGGAAAATTTTTGTTCCACCTGCTTCAGCAATTTGACACACAATTGCTTATCATCCTGTTCCATCTCAAACAGGAGCATCTCAGCTACTTTTGCTATCTGTACCTTGCTGCGCTCCAATGCTTTCTCTCCCTCAGGCGTCAGGGTCAACCTTTTAGCCCGCTTGTCTTCCTCGTCGGGGTATTCCTGGATAAATCCCTTTTTTATTAATCTGCTGAGCATATCCGTGCCGCTGGAAAGCTCCAGCAACATGGAATAGATCACTTCCGTTTTTTTTGGATTTTTTTCCTGGTGGATTGTCAGCAAGATACCGAACTCTTCCAGCTGGTCGACCCCTGTACCCGCGAAAGCCGCGTAGGCGTAAACCATATTCATCCGGGCGATCCTGCCCATGATTTTCAACAGGAGGCCCTCCACGTTGTCCGGAACTGCACCCCCAACCAAAGGGTCTTTATTTTCGATCTCCCGCTGATGGATCAGATGATATCGGCAAAAGTCTTTGATATCGCCATCCGGGTGCTTCTTTTCAAAGTCCGCCCAGATATTTACGAGTTCAACAGTTTTATTCATTGTAGATGCAACATTTTTATGGCACGGAGCGACCTTAAGGCTCCACTGTCAAATATACCGCTTATGATTGCCAACTTCTTCCTGATCGCCCTGAGAAATCTTTCCAAGAACAAGATTTTCTCTTTCATCAATATCTTCGGGCTGGCCCTCGGCATCGCCACCAGCCTGCTGATCGTAGAATACGCCCGCTTCGAGCTGAGCTATGACAAGTTTGAAGCCAATAGCGGCCGCATCTATCGCCTTCAGCTCGACCGCTATAACGGTGGCAAGCTCACTACCCGCTGGGCTGCAGGCGCCACCGGCCTCGGCCCCGCCGTTAAGGATGCCCTGCCGGAAGTGGAAGGCTTTGCCCGTCTGACCGGCTTTGGAGGCATCATGTCCTACAAAGACAATCAGTTCAGGGAATCCAGGATGTATTTCGCCAGCGAGAGCTTCCTGCCGATGTTCTCCTACCAGGCAGTGATGGGTTCCATCAACGGTGCGCTCAAGGATGACCACAGCGTCGTGATCACCCAGTCCACTGCACACAAGTATTTCGGCACGGAATCCCCGCTGGGGAAGCTGATCAGCCTCAACAAGAAAGACAACTTTCGCGTCACCGCAGTCGTAAAAGACCCTCCCGCCAATACCCACCTGAAATTTGACTTCCTCCTTTCCTGGGCCACCCTGGTGGGGTGGGCAGGCCCCAAAGTAAATACCAGCTGGAACTGGGATGCCTACTTTAATTATATCCTTGTCCGCCCCGGCACCGACCCGGCCGTGCTGGAAAAAAAGATCGCCGGAGTGGTAAAGGCCAAGTGGGGCGAAGAGATGAAGACCACACAGGAAGGGATGGTCATCAACCTGCAGGCGCTGCCCGATATCCATCTCACCTCCCACTATATGTTCGAGGCTGAGGCCAACGGCGACGGCAAGACCGTCTATTTCCTGCTGATCATTGCAGGCTTTATTATCATCATCGCCTGGATCAACTACATCAACCTCGCCACAGCCCGCTCTATCCAACGGGCCAAAGAAGTCGGCGTTCGCAAGGTCCTCGGCTCGCTTCGCCGTCAGCTGATCGTCCAGTTCCTGCTCGAATCCCTGCTCATCAACGCACTGGCCGTCCTCCTCGCCTTTGCGATCATCCTGATTTGCATCCCCTTCTTCCACCTCCTTACCGGTAAGGAATTGCATTTCTCGCTTTTCGCCGACCCCGTCTTCTGGTTCATCCTCACCGGGCTCTTCCTGATTGGCTCCTTCCTTTCCGGCCTCTACCCCGCCTTCGTCTTGTCCTCTTTCCGGCCGATCACCGTGCTCAAAGGGAAATTAGCCAAGACAGGCCACGGCGCACTGCTGCGTCAATCCCTGGTCGTCTTGCAGTTCGCAGCCTCCATCATCCTGATGGTAGGCACATTCGCCGTTTACAGCCAGCTGCATTTCATGCAACACCAGGACCTCGGCGTCCGGATCGATCAGACCCTCGTCCTCAGGGGCCCCCGCGTGCTGGACTCTACTTACGATAACAAGCTCACCGCTTTCAAGACCGAAGCCCTCCGCCTCCCGGGTGTCAAACAGCTAGCCGTCTCCACGGAAGTGCCTGGAACCAAGGTCGGATGGAATGCCGGCGGCATCAAACGCGTCAGCGACGACATCACCAAAGCCAATCAATACCGCATCATCGGTATCGACCACGACTTCCTCGACGCCTTCGGTCTAAAGCTCTTGAAGGGTAGGAATTTCTACCCGGGGCTCGTCGACTCCCAATCCGTCCTGTTTAACGAAGCCGCCTTGAAAACAATGGGCTTCCCAAAGCCCGAAGCGGCCCTCAACCAACGCATAGACTTCTGGGGCAAACAATATACCATCGTCGGCGTGGTCACCAATCACCACCAGGAATCCCTCCAGCAGGAATATGACGCCCATATCTTCCGCTATATCCCGGACGCC
>JAMFRX010000655.1 GCA_026224995.1 Puia dinghuensis | reverse complement strand
CTCTCAGAATAAGAGCCTCGGAACCTTCAACCTGGAAGGCATTCCCCCGGCCCCCCGCGGCGTACCACAGATCGAAGTCATCTTCGATATCGATGCCAACGGCATCCTGCATGTAACGGCCAAGGATAAGGGCACCGGAAAGGAACAGAAGATCCGGATCGAAGCCGGCAGCGGCCTCAGCAAGGACGAAGTGGAAAAGATGAAGGCAGAGGCCAGGGCCAACGAATCCACCGACAAGGCGGCGCGTGAAAAGGTCGATAAGGTCAACCAGGCCGACAGCCTGATCTTCCAGACGGAAAAGCAGCTGAAGGAATTCGGCGAAAAGCTTCCCGCCGACAAGAAAGCCCCGATCGAAGCAGCTCTCGGCAAGCTCAAGGATGCGCATAAGTCGCAAGATCTTGCAGCCATCGATGCAGCTGTCACCGAGATGAACAATGCCTGGACGGCAGCATCCGAAGAGATGTATAAGGCTACCCAGCAGGCTGGGGAACAACCCGGCGCCGGTACTAACGGTGGCCAGCAGGCGAATGCCGGCGGCGGCGAGAATGTGACCGATGCTGAGTTCGAAGAAGTGAAGTAAAGCGTTGATAGTTAAATGAATACGAGGGGTCTATGAAAATAGGCCCCTTTTTTCTTGCTAGTACGAGAATATTTCGTAATTTTGCATCCGAATTGAACAACCAGATAGCGGTCCAACGAGCTTGCCAACTTCAAAATGAGTACTCAATTCACACTTCTTACAACGATTCTTTAAGTGTCTTTTCCCCCTTGGTTGTTCCATCAAATATTTAGAAAATAGTAAAACAAATAAATCATGAAAAGTGATCTAGTGCACTCGCGTGTGCAAATGGATAGAAATATCCTTGACAAATTGGTAACGGAAGTCAGAGAAACAGTGGCGACGGATGTCGAATTCGCAGGAGCGGAAAGACCCTCCTTCAGCGCATTGAAATTATGGAGCATCCGGCGGAATAGCCGCTTTGCATATAACGGGCGCAGAAAGCCCCGTATCGTCACAGGATTCGGTTACTAAAGGAATATGGTTATGTAGCAAAACCCCGCTTCGCGGGGTTTTTTTATTTACGGAGTTTTTTATTTAGATGATCTTCATCTTCTGCATCAGGAAGGAAGCATTGCGATTGCGGGCGATACCACGCTGCAAACGATAATCGAAATGCAGCTCACTGCCTTCGATGATACTCTCAAAACAATAGTTACTAACGTCCTTGGGCAGCTCCAGCTCCAGCTGGCCGAGGGAAAGGTCATGCGTGGCGAAGAGGGCCAGGCAGGGATAGCGCAGGAGCTTGCGGATGAATTGTTCGGAGCCGAAGGTCTTGTCTTCGGAGTTGGTGCCCCGGAGGATCTCGTCGATGAGGATCAGGGCCGGGACGCCCGTTTCCAGCCGGTGGATGATCTTCTGCAGCTTTTTGAGCTCGGCCATGAAGTACGAGGTCTGGTCCTGCAGGGAGTCGCTGATACGAAGGGAGGTCAGCATCTGCAGGGGAGTAAAGGTGAAGGAAGCCGCGCAGACGGGGAGGCCGCATTCGGCCATCAGCAGGTTGACGCCCAGGGTCCGCAGGAAGGTGGTCTTCCCCGACATGTTGGAGCCGGTGACCAGGATCAGGCGTTCGTCATAGCCGATGGTCAGGTCGTTGGCGACACGCCTTGCGGCCGGGATCAGCGGGTGGGCCAGGCGTTCCGCCTTTATATAGGTGCCTGGGGCTGTTCCGGGTATCGGAGCTACCGGCAAGGGGTAGATGTGATCCGGGTGGTTGAAGGCATAGGTGGCCAGAGAGCTTAGGGTCTCTACCGTAGGGACCGCATCTATCCAGGTCAGCAGATCACGCCGGTTGGCGGCTTTCCAGCGTTCCAGCGCGACCATGACCTGCAGGTCATAGCAAAAGAAATTGTTAAGCACGAGATTCACCAGCTTATTCGTCCGCTGGTCGAAGGCGGATGACAGCCGGCCCAGGCGGCGGATAGCCGTATGCGCCTTGCCGGTACTGGCCTGAAGCTCTTGCAGCAAGCGCGAGCCGGTCGTATCGGCCTTATTGAATACGGTGAGGATGCCGGCATATTGGTCCAGCGAGGCCTGGTTGTGCCCGATCAGCTCATGCTGATGCCCGATGTATTTCGAGAAGAAGCTCCAGAGTAAGCGGGAGGCCACCAGCCCCAGGACGATGAGGGTATACTTATTGCTGTCAAACAGCTGATAAAAAGCATATAGATTAAAGAGGGTAATCAGGATGATGCCAATGCGCACGGGGAGACGGCCATAGATGCGGGGAGGAGTATCCAGCCATTCCCGCAGGCTTTCGGTGTTGAGGTCGTCCGGGTGGATATGGGGAGCGAGCAGGCCGGTAGCCGTGAGCAGCTGGCGCATGGAGACTTGCCCGGCAAGGGTGCGGATGGCTTCCTGCTGCTGGTCGATCTCCTGTACTGTCAGCAAGGGGTTGCTCAGCCTCCTGGCGAGCCCCGCGGCGCCATGGATTGTAGTGGCCCGGTTGAGGACATGGAAAAGAGAATGGCGGCCGAAGATATCCAGGTCATCGAGGTAGTTATCGGAGTCG
>JAMFRX010000654.1 GCA_026224995.1 Puia dinghuensis | reverse complement strand
GATCGGCTTTATTGGTGATGGGGATTGCCGGCGGGGCGGTGGTACCGCTGGTGTATGCGTCGCTGAAGAGTCATCCGCAAATCGGGAACAAGCTGGCTTTCTATTGCTGCGTATTCCCGTGTTATATTTATATTCTTTATTATGCGGTTGCGGGGCATAAGAGGGGAAGGCCTCGATTGATCAAGACGCCATAGCAGCCAAAGCTGCACAGAGGCTGTCGAGCTCTTCTTCCGTATTGTAATAATGCACCGATGAGCGTACGACGCTGGTTAGATGATGGCGATTCATATAAACCAGGGTGGAGACGGCATTGCCGACGGAGACGTTGATCTTCTTTTCCGCCAATGCGGCTTTTACGGCGGCGGCGGTAATGCCTTCGACGGAGAAGGTCACGATACCAGAGAGATGCTGGCCGTGGTCGTTGACGGTGACGCCATTGATACCTTTTAGTTTAGTGCGGAGCTGGGTAGCTAACTGCTGGATGCGCCGGGCGATCTTGTCCAATCCGATGTCCAGGGCATAGTCGATAGCGGTACCGAGACCGAGGACGAGAGCGCGGTTCTTTTCGTATAGTTCAAAGCGCCGGGCGTTGTCGCGCACTTTGAAGTCATTCTCGCCGACCCAGGCGATGGAGTGGCCGTCCAGGAAGAGCAATTTCAGTCTGTCCTGGACTTCTTTCCTTACATATAAGAAGCCTGTGCCCCGGGGTGCGCGGAGGTATTTACGACCCGTGACCGAGAGCATGTCGCAGCCGATGGCTTCGACGTCAAGGGGCAGCTGACCGGCAGACTGGCAGGCATCCAGCAGGTAGAGGATACCGTGACTGCGAGCTATCCTGCCTATTTCCGCGACGGGAAGGATGTTGCCGGCAGTAGAGGGAATATGGGTTATGGCAAGGAGCCTGGTTCGCGGGGAGATGGCTTGCTCCAGGGCTACGAGATCGAAATTGCCTTCGGCGTCATTAGGAACCACTTTTATGCGGATACCATGCAGCTTTTGGATGTTCAGGAAGCCGATGAGGTTGGTGACGTATTCCATCTCCGAGGTGATGACCTCGTCGTCTTTTTTAAAGTCGATGCCATTGAAGGCGAGATGCCAGGCGGTGCTGGCGTTCTCTACTATGGCCACTTCGTCGGTTCCGGCGTTGATGAGCCGGGCGATGGAAGCGTATACCTGTTCCAGCTGTTGGGTATGCCGGGCTTCGGTTTCGTAGCCGCCCTTCAGGGCTTCTTCGCGGAGGTAATCGATGACAGTATCGAGGACGATGTCTGGCGGAAGGGAGGAACCGGCGTTGTTGAAATGGATGGTTTCGGCGGCGCCTTTTGTTGCGGCTCTATGTTGGAGAATTTCGTGTTGGTCCATGGGTCAAAGTAAAGGGATATCCGGTTAGGAAAACAGACTCAGAAATGAGAATTTGGGGTAGATCAGATGGGCAAGGAGGAAGCAGGGGCGGCGGGTGGGTGCTATTGGTCGCCGATGGTCTGACGCAGCTTGGCGGGCAGGGCCTTGAACACCATATGGTATGAATGATCGATGATCTCGCGGAGGAAGCTGGACTTGAGACTGCCGTCTAGGCGAATGGTGTTCCAATGCTTTTTGTTCATATGATAGCCGGGTCTGATCTCGTCGTGGAGCTCGCGCCATTCGATAGCGCGTTCGGGGTC
>JAMFRX010000653.1 GCA_026224995.1 Puia dinghuensis | reverse complement strand
TGTTGAGGGCAGATGAAATGAATATGTGTGTCGATGCCGCCTGCCGTGGCGATGAGGCCGGCCCCGCCATGGACTTCCGTACTGGCGCCGATGACCATTCCTGCATCCACGCCATCCATCGTGTCGGGGTTACCCGCCTTGCCGATGCCCGCTATCTTTCCGTCTTTGATGCCGATATCCGCTTTTACGATACCCCAGTGATCGATGATGATCACACCCGTGATCACCAGGTCGAGGACACCTTGGTCCCGGGTCGCCGTCGCCGACTGGCCCATACCGTCACGGATCGTCTTGCCGCCGCCGAACTTGATCTCGTCACCGTAGACGGTATGATCCTTTTCGATCTCTATGAACAGCTCCGTATCGGCCAGCCGGACCTTGTCGCCTACGGTAGGGCCGTAGAGGTTGGCGTATTTCGTACGGTTGATGGAAAGACTCATAAGGCCGGCCCTCCCGCCGTCGGTCCATTCACGAGATTATTGAATCCTACTGCTCGCCTCAGGCCGCCCAGTTCCACGAGCTCCACTTCTTTCTCTTCGCCCGGCTCGAAGCGGACGGCGGTACCCGAGGGTATGTTCAGCCGCATGCCAAAGGCCTTGGCCCGGTCGAATTCCATTTCCCTGTTCACCTCGAAAAAATGATAATGCGATCCGATCTGAACGGGGCGGTCGCCCTTGTTCACGACCGTCACCTTCTGTACCCGCCTGCCTGCATTGCAGATGATCGGGTCCTTGGCTAATATATATTCTCCTGGAATCATCGGATGGGGTCATGCACCGTCACCAGCTTCGTCCCATCCGGAAAAGTCGCTTCGATCTGTATCTCCTGGATCATCTCGGGTATGCCTTCCATGACATCTTTTCTCCCCAGGATGGTCGTCCCATATTGCATGAGCTCGGCAACACGCTTGCCGTCCCGCGCCGCTTCCTGCAGCCGGCTGCTGATCAGGGCGATCGCCTCAGGATAGTTCAGCTTTAATCCCCGGGCCATTCTCTTCTCCGCCAATTCTCCCGCCAGGAATAACAACAGCTTTTCCGTTTCTTTCGGTGACAAATGCATAGATCGGAAGGTACTGAAAAAAGCTAAGCAGGGCGTCTCCTCCCTTGTAAAATCTTGAGGAAACTACGACTGCGGATCTCCTCCAGGCTAAGCCCCGTGGCTATCGCTTCCTGCTCTTCGATGGCCCCGCAATTCATGGCTTTCAAAAAGAAATTCAGCAACCCCTGTCCCGTGGCCGCATCGTCGAAGATATCTCCGGTCAGGGTAGAGATGGCGCTTCGCTCCACGAAGATCCGGAGCCGGTGGGTAGCATCTTCCAGGCTGCTTAGGAAGAAAGAATAGGTAGCAGCATAACGCATGGGTAATTGCGCCGGATTGAGGTCCCAGCCCTGGTAAAAGCCATTGATCAACGAATGCATGGTATGGCCGAAACCCGTTCGCCAGGCTTTTTGAACTGCCGCACGATTCTCCTGCAATTGTTCGAAGCTCAGCGACTCCCCGCGATGCGGGCCGATCGGAATGACGTTGGTGGCCCCGTCGGAAAGGAAGATGCCGGTACCAGCCAGCGCGACCTTGGTCATATGATGGGCAAAGTCGCAAACAGGATGCCCCATCGTCTGGTAACGCGCCGTTATACCGCAGGAGGCCGTATAATCGTATGTCCCGAAATGTGCCGCGATGCATCTGCCTTCCGAGGCCTTAATGATGCGATACAAAGGGTTACGTCCTTCCTGGTCCATGATGATCTGGGTCGCTTCCACCATGGTCTCCATCCTTAACGCCCCTTCCGCCAGGCCATTTTCTTTCTCGATGATCCGGAACAGCCGTACCAGGGCGATCACCTGCTCCGGTATGGTGACCTTCGGCAGCATCACTACGAAATTTGGCGGCAGCACGCCGCCGGTTCTTTTAAGAAGCTCCGTGAGAAAGAGGTCAAGGGTACGCACGCCCCTGTGCTTTAGGTCTTCCGTGAATGGCTTGATGCGGATGCCGATAAAAGGAGAAAGGGTATTGTTCTTCAGCCCGGCCGCTACTTCGCCTGCCGCGGCTATGGCTACGGCATCCTCCTCCTCGTCGGACCGGTTGCCATAGCCGTCCTCGAAATCTATCCGGAAATCTTCCACGGGTTCCGTTTCCAGCTTCCTGACGACTTTGTTGTATACCGACCAGGGCAGCCAGGCTTTTTCTCTCCGGCGTTCTTCTTCGGGCATTCCGGCCAGCTTGCGCGACAGCTCGTCCACTTCTTTTATAGCATGAGGCAGGAATTCATGTCCTTCCAGTGAAAGCGCTCGGGCTAATTCGGCGAAATTCGGGGCATTGACATGCAGGCTTTTGAGCGCGGTCTCGCCCATTCTTATACAGGTGTCGCTCTTGAAGAGGTTGGCGCCGCCATACACTGTGTGCACGGGCTGACGATCCGGCCGGTCGCCGGGATAGCTTTGCTGGAAAGCGATATTAGCCGTTCCGAGCGTGTCGAGGAGAGCTTCTCTTTCGGTATCTTTTACTGATAGGTTCATAGTATTCATTTCTCAGGAGCCCCTGTAAGTAGAATAGCCCCAGGGACTCAGCAATAAAGGAATATGGTAATGGTCGCCGCCGGTGAGCTCAAAATGCACTTCCACAAAGGGATAGAAAGTCGTAGTTCCCTGGCGGGTGAAATAGGCTTTTGTCTCGAACCGGAGCTTATAAACGCCAATGTCGCCGGACCAGCCCATGATCCTGCCGTCCGCATTTGTTTTGCCCCGTGCGATCTCCTGCAAGCCCTCTGGCGCCATGGCAGGGTCATTGAAGCGGTAAAGGACGATCTCCACTTCTGCGGCGGGGCAGCCTCGTGAGACATCCAATATATGTGTTGTTATCTTCATGCCAATAATTTTTCCAGCCGGATGCGGGTGATCTTGTCCTGTTCGCCCATGGCGATGAGGACCTCCTTTTCGGGCGTATTGTTCAGCCGGCCTTCCAGCAGCCCGAGCATTTCCGTTGCCGACTTACCGGTTGCGCATACGATATAGATATAGCCGAACTTTTCCTCGTAGGTTAAATTCCCTTCAGCGAGCGCCGTGCGGATCTCCAGGTCAGCGCCGCTGGTGCCGGACTGCTCGGCCGCCGCCTGGGCGTTGGTGGTGCTGGCGCCGATGCGGGGATGCTGGGCAAAGGCTTCGAGCCAGTCGCTCTCCACACAGGCATGCCAGGCTCGGGAAGCTGCCTCCAACAGGGTCGCCTTGTCGACCACTGGGAAGAAGACCAGCATCTTTTTGACCCAGGCCGTGCTGCCACAGCATTTATACAAGGCCTCCGCCCGCGCTGTATTGTCGAGATCGTTGAGCGCTTCCAGCGTCATACAATGGTGGGAAAGCGGTTCACGTTCTTATAATAGATATATACGGCAGGTTCTTTCCCCATGGCGGTGAACCATTGCTGACAATAAGGCGCCATCCAGATGCAGTCTCCTTTTTTTATGGGATACCAATCCTGGTCCAGGCGGTAGACGCCCTGCCCCTGCAGGTACAACAGGCCGTGCTCCATGATATGTGTCTCTACCAGCGGCAGGTGACCACCCGGGTCATAGGTGAAGATATTCACGGCCATGTCGAATGCGAGAACATCCGGCAGCAGGACCTGCAGCCGCAGGGCAGCGTCGCCCAGGTATTCGTTTGCGGGGATATCGGCCGCGTTTCCAAAGAGCAGGGCGGGTTTATTGGCGCCCTCCAGCTGTTCGTATACCTTATGGAAGCTTAGCAGTTGCGTACCATCCGCCGGATTGTCCAGCCGGTATTCCGACCCGGCCGGGATGTAAACGTAGTGGCCCGCGGACATCCCTTTGGCCGCGCCGGCGACCGTGGCGCTGATCTTCCCGCTCACGACATAAAAGAACAGCTGCGATTGCAGGGTCTTGCCCGCGAGCGCGCCACCTTTTTGAAGGCTCACGATGGTCTGACAGAAGCGGGCGCCCATCTGCTCGTTGATGATGACATTCACCGTACAGCCGGTCCAGCCCGGAACCACGCTGTTGATATAGCCATCCGGGCTGATGAGGGCATGACTCTTCTTGACTACCGATCGCGTTAACGCGGATATTTCCATAATGCTATATTTCTGCTAGTTTAAAGATAAAGCTTTCTGCGACGGCAACGGCCGCGGCCAGGTCTCCCGCTTCTACGTCCTCCTGAGGGTTATGACTAATGCCCTTGTAGCAGCGGACGAAAAGCATGCACACAGGCGATACGGCGGAAACCGGCACCGCATCGTGGCCCGCGCCGCTCACCAGCTGCAGCGCCTCGTAACCGGCGGCTTCGACACAGTCGGTTAGCAACGCTGTCATCCGGCTATCACAGTCCACCGGCGGCGATGATTGTACAACATTCCATTGTGCGGTCAATCGGCGCCTGACGCCGATGGCTGCGGCAATAGTCCGCAGCTGATCGTGCCCGCTGGAGAGCACCGCCTGATCCGCGCTCCGGATGTCGACACTACAGGTTACCTCTCCCGGGATCACATTACTGGCCGGGTTGAGCATCTGCAGCTTTCCCACGGTAGCGACCAGGGAGCTGCCGACGGACGCGGCCAGCTTTTCTGCTGCAATTACGAATTCGGCGGCTCCACAGAGTGCGTCCTGCCGCATCTCCATCGGCACCGTGCCTGCATGTCCCGCCATGCCGGTGAAAATAACTTCCGCCCGCACCTGTCCCGCGATGGCTTTCACCGGGGCCACAGGGATATGCATTTCGTATAATACGGGCCCCTGCTCTATGTGCATTTCGAAATAGCCGAGCCACTGTTCGGCGGGTATCGCTCCTGCCTGCAGGTTGTCGGGCTCACCACCAATCGCCCGGATAGCCTCTTTTAGCGTGGTGCCTGTTTCATCTTTTTTATTCAGCATATCCGGCTCAAAGCCGCCGGCCACTACCTTACTTCCCAGGTAAGTGGTATGAAAACGCACGCCCTCCTCATCACTGAAAGCGATCAGCTCCAGATGAAAGGGCAGCTTCCTGTCTTGCCGGATGATATTTTCCACGATATCCAGGCCGGCGATCACCCCCAGCGGACCATCCCAGCGGCCGGCATTGACGACCGTGTCCAGGTGAGAAGCGATCACCAGCGTCTTGGCATCGGGCGACTGCGAGGGGCATCTTCCCCTGATATTGCCGATGGCATCGATCCAGGCCTGTAGCCCCGCGTCGCGCATCCATTGCAGCACTTTGTGACCCGCCTCGACGGCGGCAGGCGTGCCATAGCGTCGGGTGATGCCTGTCCCATTTTCGCTAATGGAAGCCAGCTCGTGGATGCGTGAAAAAATATGTTCTACGCGGCTTTTCATCTTCTTATAGGTTTTCCCTGGTTTAAGGTCAGCATAGATGCCTGCTT
>JAMFRX010000652.1 GCA_026224995.1 Puia dinghuensis | reverse complement strand
CTTGAGACGATATAGCTGCATGCCCGAGTTCAGGCTTCCCAACACCGGCGAGGCGGTGAGCATGGAAAAGGTGATCTCGCCGCCATAGGTATCGTAAAACTTCTTCTTCAGGTGGTCGGGAAAGGGTTTCAGATAGTTATACAGAGGAGCGATAGGGGTGCCCTGGCTGCCCAGATAGACGAGGCTGGCGCCATATGCGCTGAAATTGATCGCTTTAATATGGAAGTCGGGCAGAGCGGTGATACCGGCCAGAGACCGGTGGATCCAATCCGTCAGCTGCCCGATGTCTTCGCAGGGTTCGCCATCTTCGTCGATCGTTTGCGGACAGGTATCGGACTGTTCCCATACGATCCTGTACTGTTCGTCGAAGATGAAGAGCTTTTTATTGGTTTTTCCGATGTCGAAAATTGCTATCGTGTTCTGCATAACCAATTTTTACGGCCAGCGGCCTATAGGCCTGTGGCGACGGTTCCGGCGCCTCTTTCCTTGATCAGGTGTTCGCGTATTTTTTCACTCCGGTAGAGCTTCAGTGGGTCCAGGGCCGCTCCGGTGCGTAGCCGGGCTTCGGCTACCAGGGCGCGGGTGTCGGTGCGGAAACAGCTCTGCAAGAGCTCCTGGGCCGCCACGATATCGTTAGCCTGTTGAGCTGCGGTGAGCTGCTTGCGGTCCACCAGCAAAGCCTGAGCATAAGTGAGCATGATCGCTTCAACCGATTGCAGCAGGTCTTCCAGCGGATCTTTTACATTGTGGGAAGCATCGATCATCCATCCCAGGTCACGCGTGTGGTCCATGCCCCGGGCATCCATGCCATCCACCAGCTCGTTGAAGATGAGGAAGAGCTGGTAGGGCTTGATGCTGCCCACAGTAAGGTCATCATCCCCGTACTTGGAGTCGTTGAAATGAAAGCCGCCCAGCTTCCCTTCCATGAGCAGCAAGGCGACGATCTGTTCTATGTTGGCATTGGGCAGGTGGTGGCCAAGGTCCACGAGGGTATAGGCCTTGGGGCCCAGCTTGGAAGCATAAAGTAAAGACTGACCCCAGTCGCCCACTGTAGTGGAATAGAAGTTCGGCTCGAATGCTTTGTATTCCACGAACATCTTCCAGTCAGCGGGCAGGGCGGCATAGATCTCCTGCAAGCCTTCCAGCGTGTTTTGAAAAGCCTGGCGGAAATTGAGCTGGCCCGGGAAGCAGGAGCCGTCCGCCAGCCATACCGTCAACGAGTCGGAGCCCAGCTCCTGGCCGTAGCGGATCACCTCTATATTGTGCTCTATGGCCTGGCGGCGCACGTCTTTGCGGACGTTTTGCAGCGAGCCGAATTTATAGCTCTGTTTTTGGCCGGGCTGATCCTGGAAAGTGTTGGAGTTCATCGCGTCGAAACGGAGGCCGAACTGGGCAGCCAGGGCTTTGATGGCGGTGGGGTTACGGGGGATATCCCAGGGGATATGCAGCGAGATGGCGCCGCTGGAGCGATTCAACGCATGCAGGAGGCCGACGTCTTCGATCTTTTCTTCCAGGCTGCGGGGTTCGCCGCCACCGGAGAAGCGGGCGAAACGGGTGCCGCCCGTCCCAAGAGCCCAACTGGGAATGGCCACCTGGAAGTCGGCGAGCTTGCGGAGGATGGTCTCGGCGTTGGGAAGGCCGGCTGTGACAAAATTCAGCTTTCGCTGATGCTCTTTCAGCAAGGACTGATTATGCTCTTCTATTTTATATTTTTCTATCTGCATGATCGCTCATTTAAGGTAAGTAGAAAATTTCTTTGAGTGTCCTTGCCACAGGCGAGTGGTCTGGATTCGTGTCCATGATATCTTTCATATGATCCCACCAGCGCTGCATGACGTCCTTTCCCGGCAGCGTGTCCAGCTTTGCCGCATCGTCGATCTTCAGAAAAGCGAACAGCTGCAGGCCCTCCTCTTCCAAAAATATCGAATATTCCCGGATACCGCTGTCGTGCAGCAAAGCCGACAATTCGGGCCAGATGGCGGCATGGCGCCGCCGGTATTCTTCCTCGAAGCCCGGGTGGAGCTTCATAACAAAGGCAATGCGTTGCATGAAATGATATTTATCGTACGAAAGCCATGGCTACGCCGCCGTCCACATTCAGGACATTGCCGGTAGACTTGTTCATCAGGCCGCCGACAAATACGAAGCAGGCATTGGCAATATCTTCCGGCAGGATGATCTCGTTCAGCAACGTGCGTTTGGCATAGTAGCCCGGCAGCTCCTCCACTTTGACACCATAGGCCTTGGCCCGGCCTTCCGCCCAGGCGCCTTCCCAGATCTTGCTGTCGGAGATGACGGCATCGGGGTTGACGACATTCACGCGGATCTTGTCGGCGCCGAGCTCGGCGGCATTCAGCCGGCTCAGGTGCAGCTGGGCGGCTTTGGCAGAGCCATAGGCGGCATTGTTAGGTCCGGAGACCAGTCCATTTTTGCTCGCGATATTCAGGATATCCCCACCGATGGCCTGCTTGCGCATGACTTCCACGCCGGCCTGGGTGACCAGGAACTGGCCTTTTACCAGGACGTCGTACAGGAGGTCCCAATCTTTTTCCGTATGGTCCTCGATGGGCTTGGAGATAGAGAGGCCAGCGCAGTTCACCACGATGTCTACACCGCCGAAAGCGAGGGATGCGGCGTGGTAGACCTTCCGGATGCCTTCCGCATTCGTGACGTCCAGCAGCTCTCCTATGAACACATCTTTGCCATACTGCTGCTGAAATTCTTTGCGGGCCGCCTCCAGGCGTTGTTCATCATTGTCGTTTACGATCACACAGGCGCCTTCGTCGGCGAATTTTTTGGCGATAGCCTTGCCGATACCGCCGGCGCTGCCCGTCACCAGCGCAATGCGTCCCGAGAGCGCCTTAGGCTTTGGCATGCGCTGCAGCTTGGCCTCTTCCAGCAACCAGTATTCGATGTTGAAGGCCTCTTGCCTTGGCAGGGACGTATAGGAACTAACGGCTTCGGCGCCCTTCATGACGTTGATAGCATTGATATAGAACTCAGCCGCAACGCGAGCCGTTTGCTTGTCCTTGGAAAAGGTAAACATCCCAATCCCGGGATAGAGGATCACCACAGGGTTAGGGTCGCGCATGGCCGGGCTGTTAGGGTGCTTGCAGCTATCATAATAATGCGCATACATCTGCCGGTAGCTCTCGAACTGCGGCGCCAGCTTTTCCTTGAGGGCCTTTACATCGTCTAAATTATGATCCGTCGCGAGGTCGAGGACCAGCGGGCTGATCTTCGTACGGAGGAAGTGGTCGGGACAGCTGGTGCCCATTGGCGCCAGCCGGGCCAGGTCGTTGCTATCGATGAATTCCAGGACACGGTCATCTTCGGTGAAATGGCCGACCATCTTGACGTGCGAAGAACAAAAACCTCGTAAGACCGGGGCAAGGGCCGCGGCTTTCGTGAGGCGTTCGCCTTTTGGCAGCGCTTGTAGCCGGGCTCCGGCGAATACCGGGCCTTTTTTGCCGAGATGATCTTCCAGATATTGGGCGCAGCGCTCTATGACTTCCAGCGTGTTGATATAGCTTTCGTAGGCGGTGCTACCCCAGGTGAAGAGGCCATGCGAGCCCAGCATGATCCCGCGGATGCCGGGATTTTCGTCCAGGCATTCCCGGAGCTTAAGACCCAGGTCGAAGCCGGGACGCTGCCAGTCTACCCAGCCGATCTTACCGGCGAAGAGCTCCTCCGTGATCTTCTGCCCGTCTTTTGCCGCGGCGATAGCGATCGCAGCGTCGGGATGCAGGTGGTCGATATGCGCGAAAGGCAGGAACCCATGCAATGGGGTGTCTATAGAAGGAGCTTTGGAGCTGAGGTCGTAGATACAATGGTTGAAAAGAGCGACCATCTCGTCTTCGTACTTTATTCCACGATAGACATTCTTCAAGGCAAGCAGGCGGTCAACATACAGAGCCGCAAGGCCGCTGCTTTTAAGCGTACCCAGATCGCCACCGGAGCCCTTGACCCACATGATCTCGGTCTCACGTCCCGTGAGGGGATCTTTGGCCATCGCCTTACAGGAGGTATTGCCGCCACCGTAATTCGTCAGTCTCAGATCGGCGCCAAGCAGATTGGAACGGTATATACGCAGCGCTACTTCGTCCCCCGCCAGCTCAGCGGCCTTCTTTTCGTCCCACAAGTAGCTGACATGCTTGAATTTCGTTGTTGTAACAGACATATACTTTACCTTTTTGTTATTTTAATGAGTTGCCGTAACCGACGAGCCATACTGACAGCAGGATGGCAAGAATGCCCATGAGGATGGTGGTCCGGGTCTTCTTGCTGACCCCGTTCCATTCCTTTAGGGCAAAGCCCCACATGTTCGCTACGAGGATGATGAATGCCATATGCAGAATCCAGGAGCTGGCGCCATTGCCAAGCCGGCTTTCGCCCATCCCGTAAAAGAAGAACTGCAGGAACCATACCGTACCGGCCAGCGCAGCGAAAAAGTAATTGCGGGCCAATGGTGTCTTCTTATTCGTATAATCACCGAAGCTTCGGTTGCGGGCATTCAGGAACATACACCAGATAAAGTTGGTCGTCAGCCCGCCCCAAAGCAGGACGACATAAGTGACGTTGTTCTGGTACAGGAACTCCGTAGTAGCCTGGGGATGCGACTGCCGCCAGAATTCATTGGCCGCATGCGCCATTGGAGAACCCGCTTCTATGCCGTAATTGAAGCAAGCGCTCAGTATGCCCGAGATGATACAGACGACAAGCCCTTTTGATAGGTTGAACTCTTTGATGCTTTCCTTCTTCTTTTCTTCCGGCAGCTCTCTTTCCTTGAGCACCCCTGCCCTACCGCAGATATAGATACCCAACAGGCAGAGGACGACCCCGGCGAGCACGATACGCCCCCAGGATGTGGTCAGCAGCTCGTGCAAGGTCGTTTTACCCGGAGTAGGAACAAAGTTGTAGTAGATGGAGGGAACCAGCGCCCCGAAGGCAGAGGTGAATCCCAGCAAGACGGAATTGCCGAGGGACATCCCCAGGTAGCGCATACCCAGTCCGTACATCAATCCGCCGACGCCCCAGAGGATGCCCCAGAAATAGGTCCACCAGAAAGTGGCTGCCGAGGCCTGGGCGATGATCTCTGAAAAATGCGGGATGGTCAGCCACGCTGCCAGAGGGGGGATGACCAGCCAGGAGAACAGGCCGCCGACGATCCAATAGCTTTCCCAGGACCAGCTTCTTACTTTCTTATAGGGGATGTAGAAACTGCCGGAAGCGAAGCCGCCGATAAAATGGAAGAAAATGCCAAATAATATTTGCATGTATTGCTATGATTTTCAGTATGGCTGTATAATCGATGGTCAAATGTAAAGCGGAATGACCGGAGAACCATCATGTACTGTCATGGTGAAAAAGCCTGCAAACACGCAAATATCGTCAGGATTGGATCTTCACGGCCTGCCGGGCGAAGAGGCGCCACTGCCCTTTCTGTTTAAGCCAGACCATCAGCACGCTCAAATGAGCGGTGCCGGGCTTGCCGCCGTCATTGGTGGTAGCGGTCAGGGTATGGCGGACCCAGGCGGTATTGCCGACGATCTTAACGGTCTGGTCGCTGAGGTCAATAGTGACGAAGTCGGAGGATTTGCTGAGGAGCGCCTCTTCGAAGGCCGCTTTGTCCTGGAGGAGGCCGTTGGAATGGCCATAGGTGAGCTCGTCCGTGACGAGGGCATCCAGCGTGGCTTTGTCGGGATCGACAAGGGCTTTGCGAAGGGACTCGACGGCGGCGGTGACGGCCTGTTCGTCTTTGGATTGAGCGAGAGCGGGTGTGGCCATGGCGAGAAGGATCAGACTGAATAATGCAAGTTTCATATTTAGATTTTTATGGTGTCCATGTTCAATAAGGCGCCTAGCTTTTCGATCTTCGGGTAAATATGCCCGAGGCCTACGGCGCAGTGGTGGGCAGGGCCATAGCTATTCCAGCGGTTGACGAAATTACGGGCCCCGATGGGAAAGCGATAGCGGCTATTGGTATTGCCGATACGCAGGATGGGGCCGGGGACGGATTCGCCTTCTGAAGCCAGCAGGAGCAAGCCGCCGCCTTTTTTCTCCACGACGGAGAGCAGGGTCACGGGGCCATGGCTAACAGACATCTCTACGGAGAGGCCGCTGCCGACCTTCCCGTGAAAGACCTGCAGGGGGCGGACCTTGGTCTTGCCCTGGGCGATGGCGATATGTCCCGGACCGTCGTGGCCCATGAGCACCACGTCATCTTGAAAGTCCATGGCATAGTATTCGGTGAAAGAGCCGCCGGCGCCGAAAGTGTCCATGATCTTCATCGCCTGCACGTTCTTTATCTCGTATTCGCCGGCTATGGGGATGCCACGGGCGGTGAGCAGCGAGTTGCCGAGGATGATGGAGTCGATAGCCGCCTGGTTATCCGCGTTACCGGTGCCTTTGTAATAGTAGGCCATGGAGCCCAGGCCATAGTCGGCGACCAGGCGGTCGAGGGCCAGGGAGGTCACGGCGGCTTTTTGCAGCTCTGCTGCGGGGCAGTCGGCCTGTACGTCGAAGGTTTCGTGGAATTGCTGTACCCGTTGCTCTGCGTCTTCCTGGCTGACATCCCTGCGGCGGGAGGCCAGCTCTTCTACTTCGATGAGCTCTATATGGCCGCCGAAGCCGGCATATTGCTGGGTCAGGTCGGTGTAGATATCCAGCATGCCGCTATAATAATGTCCCATGCAGCCCAGGCGGTTATAGGCCATGGTATGCATGACCCTGGCCGCCTCGACCCATTCTCTTATCTCCTGTGCGGCCAGTGGGTCGTCGTACAACATGCCGGTAACCTGGTGAAAGCGAATGCCTACTCTGCTGAAGACATTGGCTATCTCCGGTACAGGGCAGGCGGAGCACCAGGCCAGCCACTCACCGGTCATCTTCGTGCGATCGGTCATCGCGTTGAAGGTTTCGTAGTCTATAGCCGCCCCGGGCGAAAGGTTGAGGATGATCACGGGCACCTTTGCGCGCTGAACTACCGGCAGGACGGTCGAGGATAACGCATAGGTCGAGACATACAGGAAGATGAGATCTACTTCGTTCCGCCGGAACAGGCTGCCTGCCTCGAAGGCTTTTTCTGCATTGTCTACCAGGCCGGCATTGATTAAATGAGGATGGATAGCCGACAGCTGAGCATCGATATCCTGCAGATAACCCTGCAGGCGAGTCTGAAGTCCTGGAAACTGCGGCCAGTAAGTGTCAAGGCCGATGCCAAATAAACCGATCTTTAAAGAAGACGACATATGCACAATAGTGTTATATGAAGGGCTATTCGATGCCCAGGTCTTTTTGGATCTCTTCCAGGGTTCGGCCTTTGGTTTCGGGCATCACGCGCCAGATAAAGATCAGCTGGAGGAACATCATGATGGTAAAGAACAAAAAGGAATAATAGAGTCCGTCTTTGCTGCTTTGAAAGATGATCGGAAAAACCCAGGCAATGATCGCCGCCATTATCCAATGGGGAGAGCTACCGAATGAGCCGCCCTTGGAGCGAACCGCGTTGGGAAATATCTCGGAGATGAACACCCAGATGACAGCACCTTGCGAAAAAGCAAAGAAGGCGATGAAACCGATGAGATAGAATAGCAAATGCTTGTCGCCGGTAGGGGTGTTATGAAATACCCATGCCGTCAGGCCAAGGAAGATCATTGTGCCAACGGAGCCGATGAGCAGTAGTGTTTTGCGCCCGAATTTGTCGATAACCGTCATCGCAAGCAGGGTGAAAAACAAATTAGCCGTGCCGACAAAAATGGGTTGGCTGAACGACTGAGCCTTGCTAAAGCCTGCCAATTCGAAGATGTGCGGCGCATAATAAAGAATGGCGTTAATGCCGGAGAGCTGGTTGAACATGGCCAGCAGCATGGCATAGAGGATGGGTTTAGAATAGCGGCGCTGGAAAAGCGATTCCTGGTGCGCTTTTACGGATTCACGGATGGCGGTGACTGTTGCATTGATATTCGCTTCACCCAGTCGCTGCAGGATCGGAAGCGCTGCTGCTTCCTGGTTATTGAGGATCAGCCAGCGGGGGCTTTCAGGGATGGTAAGCAACAGGAGCGCGAAAAGCACAAAAAGTCGTGGCAGGGTAAAAACGGCCATGAACTGCCAAAAATAGAGCACTTTCAAAATCCGCACTGAAAAACCTATTGAAGAAAAGACTTCGTAACGTAGAACTTTGTATGAGAGG
>JAMFRX010000651.1 GCA_026224995.1 Puia dinghuensis | reverse complement strand
ATGCCCTGATCCAGGACATGATAGGGCGCCACCACTTCTATTCCCGGGATCTCTTTTTCCACCGCCGCCGGCAACGCGGTGAGCACCGCAGGCACCATCCGCTCCGGCTCATTCTTCAAAAACTGCTCATAGCTGTTGATGCGGTAGATCCGACTCCCCCCGGGATGATCCCGGTCGAAGCTGAATTCATACCGGATGATCACCCAGATGACGACGCAGGCACAGATGCCCAACGCCAGTCCAAGGACATTGACTAGCGTATATAGTTTATTACGAACCAGCGTACGCCAGGCGATGGTCCAATAGGTTTTGAGCATAATAATATGCTCACACATCCAATGCCGGACCGCAAGGGCATTCATAATCAATTAAATCTGCAGAAGCTCCCCGCACCCGATGTCCGCTTACGATACAGGAAGTGTCCTATCTCATCTTCTTGTAGGCATTGATCAGCCCATTAGTGGAGGAATCATGAGATTTGATCTCGTCGGAATTTTCCAGCTCGGGGAGGATCTTCCCGGCCAGCTGCTTGCCCAGCTCCACGCCCCACTGGTCGAACGTAAAGATATTCCAGATCACCCCCTGCACGAAGATCTTGTGCTCGTACAGGGCGATCAGCTCGCCTAAGCTGAATGGCGTGATCTCCTTTACCAAAAAGCTGTTGGTAGGCCGGTTGCCGCTGAAACCCTTATAAGGGATCAGCTCGGCAGGGACTTTTTCCGCTTCCAGCTCTTCCTTCGTCTTCCCGTTCATCAGAGCCTGGGTCTGGGCGAAAAAGTTGCTCAGGAGCTTGTTATGGTGATCACCCAGGGGATTATGGCTGATGGCAGGCGCGATAAAGTCGCAGGGGATCAAAATGCTGCCCTGGTGGATAAGCTGGTAGAAGGCATGCTGCCCGTTGGTCCCGGGCTCGCCCCAGACCACGGGTCCCGTATGCCATTGCACAGGCTTCCCGTTGCGGTCCACGCTCTTGCCATTGCTTTCCATATTCCCTTGCTGGAAGTAGGCGGCAAAACGATGCATATATTGGTCGTAAGGCAGGATAGCCTCCGTCTGCGACCCAAAGAAGTTGGTGTACCACAGCCCTATAAGCGCCATCGTCACCGGGATGTTCTTTTCAAAAGGCGTCGTCCGGAAATGCACGTCCGTGGCATGCGCCCCCTTCAGCAGCTGCTCGAAATTGTCATACCCTACCGTAAGCGCGATAGATAGTCCGATAGCGCTCCACAAGCTATAACGACCTCCTACCCAATCCCAGAACTCGAACATATTGGCCTTGTCGATCCCGAATTTCACGACGTCTTTTTCATTGGTGCTCAGCGCGGCAAAATGCTTCGCGATATGCGCCTCGTCCTTCGCGGACTTAAGGAACCAGTCGCGCGCCGAATGGGCATTGGTCATCGTCTCCTGTGTAGTAAAGGTCTTGCTGGCCACCAGGAACAAGGTCTCTTCCGGCGTTACCTTCTTCAGCGTCTCCACGATATGCGTGGCGTCGACATTGCTCACAAAGTAGGCCTGCATCCCCTGGACCCAATAGGGTCGCAGGGCTTCCGTCACCATCACCGGGCCGAGATCGCTCCCGCCAATGCCGATATTCACGATATACTTGATCTTTTTACCGGTATATCCCTTCCAGGCCCCGCTGTGTATGCGGCCGCAAAAGTCCTTCATCTGGCCGAGCACGCGCAGCACATCGGGCATCACATCCTTTCCTTCGCTATATACAGGCGTCCCTTCCAGGTTGCGCAGGGCCGTATGAAGCACGCTTCTGTTCTCCGTCATATTGATCTTCTCCCCGGTGAACATTGCCTCTATGGCTTCCTTTACCTTGCTCTCTCCGGCCAGGCTGCGAAGCAGGTCCAGGGTCTTGTGGTTGAAGATGTTCTTGGAATAATCAAAGAGGATGTCATCCAGCTTCAGAGTATGGTGATCAAAGCGGCTGGGTTCGTCCGCGAACAACGAACGCAGGTGCACTCCCTTCATCTCCTGATCGTAATGGTTCTGTAACGCTTGCCAGGCTTTCGTGTCTTTGGGTGTAACTTTCGGGAACATAACGCTGAGTTTTTAATTGTTTGTTTTACAACGAGTCCTCTACAATTGTTCGATGATGGCTACGGCCTGGGATACCATCTCCGGGCTGATGTCCAGATGTGTCACGAAGCGGATCTGGTTTGCCGATATGGCTATCGCCAGGAGCCCTTTTTCCTTGAGCTGCTGCGCGATCTCCTTCGCACAGCCGCCCTGGTCGACTTCGAAGATAACGATATTGCTTTCTACCGGCATAACGGACCGGACAAAATCCTTTTTGGCTATGGCCTCGCCGAGCTGCCGGGCATGGGCATGATCCTCGGCCAGCCGCCCGATATTATTTTCCAGCGCATAGATGCCGGCGGCAGCCATAAAGCCGGCCTGACGCATCCCGCCGCCAAAGACCTTTCTCACTCTCCGCGCCTGCTTGATAAAAGCCGCGGGCCCTATCAGAATACTCCCGATGGGACAGCCCATCCCCTTGTTCAGACAGACGGAAATGGTATCGAAGAGCTGCCCGAACTCCGCGCCGCTGACGCCGGTAGCCACCATGGCGTTGAACAGCCGGGCCCCGTCCAGGTGCAGCTTCAGCTGGTTGTCGGCACAGACCTGCCGGATCTTCCCGATCTCCCCGGGATCGTAGCAGCTGCCCCCGCCCCGGTTACAGGTATTCTCCAGGGATACCAGCGAAGTACGCGCCCGGTGGACATCATCCGGATTGATGGCCAGCGATACCTGTCCGGCCGTGATACGGCCCCGGTCCCCATCCAAAGCCCGCACCTGGCTCCCGGAATTGAAGGCGATCCCACCCCCCTCGTAAATGTAGACATGAGAGCTCTTCTCGCAGATCACCTCATCCCCGGGCTGCGTATGACATTTAATGGCTATCTGATTGGACATGGTGCCGGTGGGACAGTAAAGCGCCGCCTCCATCCCGAACAGCCGGGCGGCCATGGTTTCCAGCGTATTGATGCTGGGGTCCTCCCCAAAAACATCGTCCCCCACTTTAGCGGTCATCATGGCTTCGAGCATGGCAGGTGTCGGACGGGTAACGGTGTCCGAACGAAGATCTATTGGCATAGGCAGATGGTCTTTTCTTTAGGACCGCAATTTAAGGGGAAAAGACCATGCACAAAAAAAGAGAGCCTCGCGGGGGGCTCTCTTAGCTTATTCTTCAGGTATCCTGCCTTAAGGCGGCGTTGCCGGCTTAAGACAATGCTTCTTCCTTGATGTGGTTGCCTTTTTCCTTGGCTGCCCGGATCAATTCGAGCACCCGGCTGCGGACATCGTCCTTCAGCCCTTCCGTCTCTTTTTCAAAAATATCCGAAAGCTCATCCAATTCATCGACCGTAACGCCTCTAAGCTGCCGCAGCTTCCGCTTGAGCGAATCTGCCGTATCCGAAATACGTTGCCGGGTTTCTTCTCCACTCGCCGGAGCGATCAGGATACCAATAGCAACCCCTGCAACAAGGCCCGATAAAGCGCCCGTTAAAACTTTCTGCGCACTCATAAGTATAAATTTTAAGTGTTAATAGACTTTGAACTATACTTACATTTTCAAGAACCTTGCCGGAAATCGTTAAAGGATATTGGAAGGCCCGCCGCCCATATAATGTGCAAAAATCTCCACACAAGACCACCCCGCATGCCGGGCCTGGCGGCCATCGCACCGGCCCCGCCGATCAAGGCCGGTCAATTGATAGCCGACTCCTTGTCCTCCTTATAGCCGGCAGGTATCTGAAACAGGTCGGACGAAAGGCTTCTCCGCTCCACCTTCGTCAGCTGCATCGTCACGTTGGTATGCTCGGACCGCATCTGCATCTTGACCAGGAAACCCTCACAGCCGATCTGTTTGAGCTGCCCGACAGTGGCGCCGCCGAAAGCGCCGCCGCCGCCACGCTTATAGCTATCCATCCAGTGCTGCCAGGTAGCCGCCATGGGGACGTCCATGCTTTCCCAGAGGTCGGTAGTATCTGTAGTATGGTAAAAGCCGCCCATGGTCTTCTTGGAGATCACCCGCGCGTGCACACAATGATAGCCAAGGATCTGCTCCTCCCCGACCTTGGTGACCGTGGACTGCTCCTTCATGGCAGCCGGGCTTGCGAGTGAGCTGTCCGAGAAGTGATTCACGGAGTAGGTCTTCTTGTCCTCGTCGATGGAAATGCTTTCATGCGGCTTGTCCATGCTGCCGAGAAGGATCATGGGCGCAGACTTGGGCACCGCGGCCTTTTTGTTAGCCGGGCCGCCGGTATAACCCATATCCATTTCTATCCGCACCTTACCGCCGCCGGAGAAATACATCTTGGTAAGCCCATTGAACGTCATGCCGCTGGTGCCACCACCCGTAGTCGTCTCCTCGAAGTACAGGTCCCCACCGGAGCCAGAAACGGCCCCGGTTGAGCTTCCTGCAGCGCCGGCATTTCCTGTATTACCGGCAGTGTTGTT
>JAMFRX010000650.1 GCA_026224995.1 Puia dinghuensis | reverse complement strand
CCACCATCTTCTTATAATCGGCGCCAATGCTCGGGATGCTGATGCCTCGCTCGTCACACAGCTTCCTGAATTCCTCCGGCGCCATTCGCCCGCCGCCGCCCTCGAGCTCCGTAAACCCTAGCTTCTTGATGGTATCCAGCGTCTGCGCCACCCCATTCGGCCAGCTCTTACGATACGTATAAGCTTCTACACCCAGCGGGTAGGTATACAAAGCCTTCCCCTGCGCAAAAGCCGTTGCGCCGGCCACTAAGGCCCCGGCGACTAAAAGAACGATACGTTTATTCATAATTAAATATTTCCTTTTTTCAATTCCTCCATAGCATGGTTCGCCGCACGGGCGGTCATGGCCATATAGGTCAGCGTCGGGTTCTGACAGCTCGTCGAAGTCATGCACGCCCCGTCGGTGACATACACATTCTTACAAAGATGCAGCTGATTCGATTTATTGACAAGTGAAGTCTTCGGGTCATGCCCCATCCGCACGCCGCCCATCTCATGGATGTCGGAGCCGGGCGGCGATTTCGTGTCGTTGATCTTGATGTTCACGAATCCGGCCTTTTCAAACATCGCCGTCATCTGCTGGACATAGTCCGCCACCATCTTGTCGTCATTATCGCTCCAGTCGCAGGAGATGATGATCTGCGGAATGCCGTATTTGTCCTTCAGCTCCTTGTGCAGCCGGATATGGTTCTTCTCCAGCGGCACGCATTCCCCCATCATCCAGCAGCTGATAGACCAGTCGCCCAGGGGCGGATGCAGCAGATTCTCCCTCAGCTGATCCCCGATCATGCTCGTATCGGGTCCCAGACCACGCCCCCCGCCAATGCCGACCGCATAGCCGCGCAGAAAGTCGGTGTCTTGTTTTTGCAGGTTCCGGAACCGGGGTATATAGCTGTTGCTGGGATTGCGCCCGTCCGTCATCTTGTCTTTGAACCCTTCGAATCCCGCGCCACCCTTCCCGCGATAGTTATGCCACGAGATGAATTTGCCCATCAGCCCGTTGTCATTCCCCAGGCCATCAGGAAAGCGGTGCGAAGTAGAGTTCAGAAGAATGGCGGTGGTGTTGAGGGCAGAAGCGTTCACGAAGATCACCGAAGCATAGTAGTCGATGGTCTGCTTCGATTCCGCATCGACGATGCGCACGCCGGTGGCCTTCCCCTTCTGTTCATCATAGAGTACACTATGGACCACAGAATGCGGCCGCAGCGTCAGGTTGCCGGTCTTCATGGCCCAGGGTAAGGTAGACGCATTGCTGCTGAAGTAGCCCCCGAAGACGCATCCCCTGTTGCACATGGTCTGATTCTGGCACTTCGTTCTCCCCTGCTGCTCATGGATAGGCTGCGGATCGGTCAGATGCGCACAGCGTGCCTGTATCAGATGCCGGTCTTTATAATTTTTCTGCAGACTCTCTTTAAAATGCTGTTCTACACAGCTCATCTCAAAGCCCGGCTGAACGATGCTGTCCGGCAGCTCCGCCAGGCCATCGCGGTTCCCGGCAATGCCCACGAACCGCTCGACATAGTCATACCAGGGCTCGAGGTCCTTATATCTGATAGGCCAGTCCACGGCAAACCCATCCCTGGCAGGCCCTTCGAAATCATAGTCGCTCCACCGCTGCGTCTGCCTCGCCCATAACAACGACTTCCCACCCGTATGATAACCCCTGATCCAGCGGAAAGGCTTCTCCTGGATATAAGGCTGCTCGTCGTCCTTGATCGCCCAATGCAGCGTCTCCTCCCGCAGGAAGACAGCTCCCTGGTGATCCTTTCGCTGCTCCACGGATACCGTGCCCCGGTGCGGCAGCTCCCACGGCGCCTTAGAAGCCGTTGGATAGTCTTTGATATGCCGCACGTCACGGCCCCTTTCCAGCACAAGCACCTTAAGCCCCTTTTCACAAAGCTCCTTCGCCGCCCATCCCCCACTGGCGCCCGAACCGATGACGATGACATCGTATGTCCTGTTATCCGGCATAATGCTAAGCTTTTACCGCCGCACAGCCATAGTAATGACCGGGAGCGACTTTATAATGTAAATAATCGACCATGACCTTCTCGCTGGTATTGAAACCCCGGATGGTCTCCGTCTTCATTAACGTAAAGAAATCCTTCTCATCCTTATCCGTCGATCCTGCCAGCTTCAACAGCATCTCCTGCCGCTGTTGCTGCTCACGGCCGATAAAACCCGCCCTACCCAGCGCCGACAGCTGCTTCCTCACATTGTCCTGTACCGGCTTCTCATAACAGTCATTGATCAATTTCTCCATGAATTGACCTACACCCAGCGCCAACGCCCCGAGCCTTCCCCCACCCGCAGGAATGATCGTATCCACTACCGATGCCAACATAGCCGGATAGCCGTCCTTTTCACTGGAATTACAGGCCTGCATCAAAAAAGTCAGAGTAAGTGTTCCGCCAGAGAAGGCGATTAGGTTTTTTACGGCACGACGACGGTTCATATTGGTAGCAGTTCAGAGTTCATAAAAAACGTAAAGAGATAATCAAGCTAGCCAAAAATCCCCAGGTTCTATTCCGGCCACCATCGCTAACGTCCGCTAAACCCTATATTTGGCTAAAATATCATCGGTTTCAGTTTAATTTTACAGATAAAATTCACAAATATGTTCCTCTTAATCCTCGGCATCCTCGTCCTCATCACCGGCTTCGTGATCGCCGGAAGGGCCGATTCCAGCCGTAGTTTCAGCATCCCTGTAAAAGTAGTCGGCCTTCTTTTAGCCATCGCCGGCCTGTTTTCCGCCTCTATAGTCGAGATCGGCGCCGGCGAGATCGGTGTCCAGATCTTATACGGCAAAGTCCAGAACGACGTCCT
>JAMFRX010000649.1 GCA_026224995.1 Puia dinghuensis | reverse complement strand
GGTGCTGGAGACCGATGCCGGGGGGACCTATGTAGGTTCTTCCTACTGCTATGCTACGGCGCGGGATTGGGCGCGGTTTGGGCTGCTCTATCTGCGGGACGGGCTTTGGAATGGGCGGCGTATCCTGCCAGAGGGCTGGGTTAAATGGACGACGACGGGAGGCTCTTATGGTGCGCTTTGGTGGTTGAATAAAGAAGAAGGCGGGAGTCGCAGACATCCGCAACTTCCCGCCGACTGTGTTTCCTGTGAAGGATATGAAGGTCAATACATTTGGGTTATCCCTTCGATGGACCTCGTGGTGGTCCGCCTGGCTTTAGAGCATGGGCCCCGGCTGGACCCCGACCTCTTCTTACCGGAGGTGCTCAAGGCGCTGCACTGAACCGTTCTTACTGTGCCGCCTTCAGGATATCTCCATTCTTTATTCCCTTACCGCTGGTGAGGCTGGCTTTAGCCGCTTTGCCGGCGCCGATGTCCCCGGTAACGGTGACGCTCCCAATCTTCTTCTCATCGTGGCCGAGGGAGTTGCCGCTATCGTCTTTAAGTTCTTCCCCCAGCCTGTAGACGTCGAACACCATCCCGGTAGTAACTCCGCCAGCGGAGCCGGGCTTGATGAATACGGTGCCGTCGGGGTTGACTTTGACGATGGAGCCTTGCCAGGGAACTTTTTGAGAAGCCGCTTTGATATAATCCACACATTGGAGGACGACTTTATGTTCGGCGGAGTCGATGGTATGGTCCACTTTGTTGTTGAAGATGTTCTTCTGTGTGACCGTGCTGGAGGCCGTTTGAGCGGACAGGATCGCGCCTGAAGAGGCGTCGAGGATGCGGAGCTCTATGGTGATCGTTGAGATCTGCTTGCTATGATAGCTAAGTGCATTGCCGGGGTTGCCTTTGGGGGTACCTTCCCATTTGGTGATGGTGCCGGTGATCAGGAACTGGGTGCCATCGCCCGGCTGCTGTCCTTCGCTGACGATGAAGGAGTTGGTCTTAACCAGCTCCGTGGTCAGCATGGTCGTCAGGATAGAGTTGTAGTCGGCGTGGCCGGCGGCCTGCTGTTGGGCATTAGGGTCCTGGCCTTGTGCCGGGGGCTGGGCGCCCTGTCCCTGCGCCTGGTTGGGATCCTGTTGCTGGCCGGCAGGCTGTTGGGCGTTAGGATCGGCGCCTTGTGCGCCTCCACCCGTAATGTCCTTGAACTCGGTGATGGCAACCGACCTTTTCAGCTGCAGGTTCTGGGAAAACGATACCAGGGAAGCGCAGGAGAAAAGGGTAAAAAGCAGCGTAGTTAGAGTTAGCTTATACATATAACAAGGTGATTTCAACGATTGGGTAAAGGGGTTATATATACTTGTTATTGGACCTGCGCAACTTCGTATGCAGCCTGTCCCTGATCTGTTTGGATCGGTTGATAGAATGCGTCGTTGTATTTCAAATAGGTCTGTCCGCCCATGTTGACGGCCGTGGCGCCTTCGGGCAGGTTGGAAACGATCGCGCCTGCGGGCGGGGCGATCACCTGGTAGCCGGCGTCCGTCTGAACATAGAACGTACCACCGTAGTAGAAGGTCGTCACACCGCCTGCATCAACCGTGGCATAGCCATCCGGAAGGACCGCGATGGTCGCGCCGATGGGCGGGGCAGTCGCTCTCCAGCCGCCGTTATAGGGCTGATAATAAACACCCTGGTAGTAGCGGTATTGGGCATTGGCGATGGAAATGGCGATGGCGTCCGCTGCGAGGGTAGCCGCGAAGAATCCAAAGGGATGGTAGGAAGGGCCCCAGCCATAATAAGGTGCGTAAGGGTGGTAGTAATAGGGATGATAGGAGTAATAGCGGTGACCACCATAGTAATAGGGAGGACGGCCGTACGCGGCATAATGATAAGCCGGGCGATAGCCGGGATGGTAGCCGTAACCACCATGGAAGCCGCCGGGACCGGGATGATAGCCGCCGGGATGATAACCGCCGCCACCAGGATGATAGCCGCCGCCGCCAGGATGGTAACCGCCGCCGCCGTGGACCACAGTGGTGTGGTTGACAATGGTGGTATGGTTGACGACAGTGGTATGGCCTACAGCAGGATGACCACCACCAATAGCAGGATGACCTCCGCCAACAGCGGGATGACCGCCACCTATAGCAGGATGGCTAACGGCCGGATGCGAGACTGCGGGATGGTGCTGGGCCGAAACGTTATTGTAACTGGCGATGACCAGGGCAAGAGAAAACAATACCGCAATGCAACCATTCAATTTTTTAGGGAATGACATAGTTAGAAGCTTTAAGTTTTATAAGTTATTGTAAGCAGTGGTTACGAAGGCAGGGACCCCAAATATAAGTCATAATTCTTGATATTACATAGGGGTTTCTTCATATACCACTAATGTTGTATTGACCGGCTAAGGGTGCCAAAGTTTATTGGGCCGACCCTAATATGTTAAAATACCCAAAATCGGCGAAGCTATTGTGCGGTTAAAGGCAAAAAAAACCGACCAGGACGACAACCGGAGTTCTTTCCGGAGCATCCCAGCCGGCATGGGTCGGGGTATAACGCATTGAGCCCGGGTGTGTGGAGGACCCCGGGGTAGGGTCTTTAGAACTTAATAATTGATGGTTGTTTACCGGTCTGAGCCGACAGAGGAAGCCTATATAAGAGGATGCATGTACAATCGGACGAGCTAAGATAATGGTTTTTTTTATTATGCGGTTACAAAGGAATCCGGCGCCCCTCCTTTTCTGAGCGCGTAGCTGCTTCGAGGATGCGAACTACGATCAGATTATTGGGGAGGGAGGACAGGTCATTGCCCGGGTCAGTTTTGCCGCTAAGGACGTCGGCGAGATAGGCGATGTTATCCCGGTAGGCGGCGGGATGGACGGCTACACTGTCGTAAGTCTTATTTGTCCGCAGAACGAGGTCTTTATCATTCAGCGCATGGAGGTAGCCGGTAGCGCCGAACACTTCCCAGTCCTTAATGCCGAAAGGCCAGTTCCATGAGGCTTCGATGATGCCGGTAGCGTCGGGATATTCCAGCAGGATGGTGGCGTCGTCCTCTACTTTCGGATAGATGGAGGGCTTGATATGGTGGGTGATGGCGGTCACGGAGATGGGGGCTTTGCCATGCATGAGCCAGGTCATCAGGTTGGCGCCATAGCAGCCGAAATCGCGGAGGGCGCCGCCGCCGTTCTTCACCGGGTCGGTAAGCCAGTTCAGGAAGTCGGGGCTGCAGCCGATCTCCTTCGGACCCTGGTGGCCGTCGTGGGCGATCATCTTGCGCGGGGCGCCGATGGCCTGGGCATTCACCATTTCGAAGATCTGCTGGTTGGTATTGTACCAGGTCGTTTCGTAATTGGTGAGGACGGGAATATGGTATTGCCCGGCCAGCTCCGCGATGCGATCGGCGTCCTTGACGGTGGTAGCGAGGGGTTTTTCTACCATGACGGGGATCTTCCTGGGTGCGCAGATCTCTACTACGCCCAGGTGTTCGGAGATGGCGTTATAGGCCAGCACGGCGTCGGGGTGAGTATGATCGATCAATGAAGGCAGGTCCTTGTAGAAAAGAGAATCAGGCAGCTGGTAAGATTTTTTGTAGCGGGCGATCAGCTGAGGGTCGGACTCGGCGATGCCGGCGATGATGACTTCTCCGTTCTTGAACTGGTGCATGATGTTGTGCACATGATCATGGGTCAGACCGGCCACGCCGACCCGTAAGATCTTTTGTCCGAAGGTGGTGGCAGAGAGCAAAGAAAGGAAGGCGAGCGAGGTTATCAAGTTGCTGATTCTCATGATGACGATTAACAATTGTATTGCAATATATGTACTTTTAGGCATGAGATTTTTAAAAGTACTGGCCCTTTTTGTTCTTGCGCTACGGGCAGGGGCACAGCCCGCCACTTATCCCAGTTCCTTTACTGTGGCTCAGGATGGCAGCGGAAATTACCGGACGATACAGGAGGCTATCAATGCGGTTCGCGACCTCAGTCAGCAGCGTGTCACCATTCACATTCGCAATGGCATCTATCGTGAGAAGCTGGTCATTCCCAGCTGGAAGACGATGATCACGCTGGAAGGGGAGAGTCGCGACAGCACTATCATTACTTACGACGATTATTCCGGCAAGCCGAATCCCGGAGGCAAGGATGCATTCGGGAAGGACAAGTTCACGACCTATACCAGCTATACCATGCTGGTGGAGGGGAATGATTTTTCCGCGGTAAAATTGACGATCCAAAATACGGCGGGGCGTGTGGGGCAGGCGGTGGCCTTGCATGTGGAGGGTGACAGGTGTATGATCCGGGATTGCAAGCTGCTGGGAAACCAGGATACCTTGTATGCGGGGACGGAGGGGAGCCGGCAATATTACAAGGACTGTTATATCGAAGGAACGACCGATTTTATCTTTGGCGAGGCGACGGCAGTGTTCGACAGCTGTACCATCAGGAGCCTGATGAATTCGTATATCGCCGCGGCGGCGACCACGCCGAGACAGGAATTCGGGTTTGTTTTTTTGGATTGCCGGTTGATCGCGGATACGGCGGCCAAGAAGGTCTTTTTGGGCAGGCCGTGGCGGCCGTATGCC